>JAIQGB010000143.1 GCA_020072905.1 Terriglobia bacterium
GGGTAGCAATCCCCCTGCTTGGGGAGCGCGGAGCACAGGCGATGAGATTGGAACAGAACCACGGTTCGGCCCTGCAGCGTGGCGAGCCCATGCCGCGCCTGGGTGTTCCTTATTCTGGGGGGCCGATGGAACGGATTCTCGTGGTCGAAGATGACCGGGCGGTCCAGAAGGCGCTCAAGCGTTTGTTTGAAGCGGAAGGCTTTGCGGTCGAAATCAGCGCGGATGGCAAATCGGCGCTGCAGGCGTATCGCGCCACGATCCCGTCCGCAGTCGTGCTCGACCTCCGTTTGCCCGCCATGTCTGGGCGGGATGTTTGCCGGGAGATCAAACTACAGGCACCCACCATCCCCGTGATCGTGCTTAGTGCTGCCAGCGACGTCTCCGACAAAGTATTGCTGCTGGAACTCGGCGCGGATGACTATGTGACCAAGCCGTTCAGTCCGCGAGAACTGTTGGCGCGGGTGCGAGCGGCGTTGCGGCGCAGCACTCGGTCTGCGACCAGTGACGTCAACGGTTTTGATGGCATCTCCGTGGATTTCACCAAGATGGAAGTGACGCGTGACGGCCAGACGATAGGGCTCACTGCCCAGGAATTCAAGACCCTCAAATTCATGATGCGGAACGCGGAGCGCGTGATCTCGCGTGATGAACTGCTGAATGAAGTCTGGGGTTATCAGAATTATCCTTCCACGCGCACCGTGGACAATCACATATTGAAGCTGCGGCAGAAGCTGGAGAAAGACCCGGCGAATCCGGTACACTTCCGAACGGTTCACGGCGTGGGCTACAAATTTGTGCCGTGATTCGGACGGAAGGACGACCAGCCGCAGTGGAGAGCGCTCATGCTGAAACTTCGGATGCGCACCAAGTTTCTGCTCTCCATGTTGCTGATCTCTGCCGGGCTTACTTGTACCAGCCTCCTGTTGGTGCGGCATAGCGTGCAGAAGCAGGTAAGGCTCGAAATCTTTGCCGACTTGCGCAATTCAGTCAGCACCTTCCAGAACTTCCAGCGCGAGAGAGAAGCGACGCTCACACGTTCCGCGGGACTCCTGGCGGACCTTCCCATCCTGCGGGCGTTGATGACCACCGAGCACGCCGCCACCATCCAGGACGGCTCGACCGACCTCTGGCAACTGGCCAAGAGCGACTTGTTCTTGCTGGCCGACCGCGGGGGAAGCGTGGTGGCCCTGCATACCTCAGCGGAGGGGTTCTCAAGGGATGCCGCCCAGGAAGCGCTTAATCATTCTTTGCAGAGTTCAATGGACAGCGATTGGTGGTACGGCAAGGGACATTTATACCGGGTGTTTCTGAAGCCCATCTATTTTGGTCCGCCGTTGGGAGGTTCAACCCTGGGCGTCCTGGGCGTGGGATACGAAGTTAATTCCAGTGTAGCCGAGGAGGTCAGAGAGATTGCCTCGAGCGAAGTCGCGTTTCGATATGGAGAGAATGTGGTCGTCACCACCTTGACGCCCGGGCAACAGGCCCAACTCATCACCCAGCACGAACCTCCTCCCGGCGAGAATAACCCAACTCCGCGAGTCCTCCACCTCGCCGGAGAACAGTTTCTGGCTACCTCCGTGAAACTGTCCCCCGCCGGAAGCCCCGTGGTCAGCCTGACCGTGCTCAAGTCCTACGACCGGGCAACAATTTTCCTCCGAAGCCTGAATCGGTGGATGTTCGGATTTGGTCTGGCTGCGATTCTGGTGGGGATCGGACTTGCTTTTTTCCTTTCCCATACTTTCACCCGACCTCTCGACAATCTCCTCTCCGGGGTGCGCGCCCTCCAAAAAGGGGATTATGGCTACACATTGCTCGCCCAAAGTGGTGACGAAGTGGGCGAACTCACTCTGGCCTTCAGCAAAATGAGGGACAGCCTCCAGAAGACTCAAAACGAGCTGTTGCACGCCGAACGATTGGCCACCATGGGGCAGATGGCCAGCGCGATTTCGCATGACCTTCGACATCCGCTCACCGCCATCCTGGCTTATGCCGAGTTCCTGTCGGAAACCAAGCTTCCGGAACAACAGCGCAAGGACTTCTATGAAGAGATCCGGCAGGCTGTCAATCGCATGGCCGACTTGATTGGTTCAATGTTGGAATTCGCCAAAACCCCGCAAAATCTGAATCCAGTGTACTGCAGCATCGAGGATTCCATTCGCCGAGCCATCCAGTCCGTGCAGGCAAAGACCGAATTCCGCCGCATCGCCATCACGACTTGGCACGAGGGTCGTTGCGAGGGTTGGTTTGACCCGGTCAAGCTGGAACGCGTTTTCCACAATCTTCTG
Organism: Terriglobia bacterium; assembly: GCA_020072905.1. Classification (GTDB taxonomy): domain Bacteria; phylum Acidobacteriota; class Terriglobia; order UBA7540; family UBA7540; genus JAIQGB01. The sequence continues at coordinate 2,286 of JAIQGB010000143.1, forward strand.
ATGAACGCCTGTGAGGCCGTCTCGCCCGAAACGGGAACGATTGAGATTCGGATCCGCCAAACCTCCGAAGGCATCGAGGTCAAGATCGCAGACAACGGGCCCGGAATTCCCCAGCCCATAGCCGAAACCATATTTACGCCTTTCGTCACCCACGGAAAGGAAAATGGGACGGGCCTGGGATTGGCGGTCACCAGAAAAATGGTTCAGGATCATGGAGGCAGTATTTGCGTGGAGCGCACCAGCCGTGAAGGAACGGTGTTCATGCTGACGCTCCCCATCGGTCAGCCCCTCGGGCCCTCCACCAAGAGCTGAATGAGTTCTTACCCTTCCCTTCTCAAAAACCTCTCCTTCCTCTAAAACTTTACAAACTGGCTACAGCGGATTGACACAACTACCCGCACGCCCCACTACGATGCGAACAGCTCGATTCGGTTTTCGTTTTCGCGTCGAGGTGACGATGGTCCGCGGTTACGGCCTTCAGGTCATGGACTTGGAACAGGGTTGGAGATTGGACTCACGAGATTTTTTCCGAACGCAGGCGCAAATGCCGCTGAGCGAGAGCTTCTTAATGGCCGGAAGCCGGTGCCGGTTCTCCACCAACTCCGAGGCAATTCTAGTTTATGCGCGAAAGCTCTTCGCGAGTTTGCCCGCCCACGGGGGCAATACGGACGTGGATTGCCGTTTCTGGGTGGACAACTTCCAAACCACTTCTGCACAGCCATGGCCTAAGCCCTATTTCAGAGGGCTAGGCCAGTTCGTTTTCGCGGGCTTTGACGGGCTCAACTCGCTTCTCGTCAACCTCACCCAGCGGCAGGTGATCGGGCGCTTCACGCGCTCCTTCGCGGAAGACGAAGTCCTGTGGAAAAAAATTGTCTTCCCTGTTCTCCCGGCTTTCCTGGGTCCATCGATCCCAGTTTCTATCCTTCATGGAGCATGTGTTGAGCACAAGGGACGCGGATTGCTTTTGGTGGGGCCTTCAGGCACCGGCAAATCCACTCTGGCTTTGGCCTTGGGTCGCATTGGATTCGGGTATCTCACCGATGATCGCACCTATCTTTCCTTGCGTAACGACCGCCTTTTCGCGTGGAGCGCGGGAGGTTTCTTGAAGCTTCGTCCCGATGCTTCCGGCCATATTCCCGAGGCTGGGGTAAGAGTAGCGAGCCCTCGACCTAAGGGCGAAAACATCATCGAACTGGACCCAGAGGATGACTTGGGATTCAAGCGTGTGAAGTGCTGTGAACCGCACAGCCTGGTATTCCTTGAGCGGGGGGCTGGTGCAGATCCTGAGCTAAGACAAACGAACCCGGCCGAAGTAGCGGCTTGTCTGGAACGGGATCTGAAGTGCGATGCGAACGATGCAGAGTTTCAGAGACAGATCTTTCAGGGACTGGTTCAACTGCCCTGCTATGCTCTCCGCAATCAAGGTTCGCCACAAGCCGTTGCAAGGGCCCTGCTCAATGTTCTCAATAGTCCGGCAAGCAAAGTCCAGCTTCCGAGCGCCCCTTCCTTGTCGCTTACCGCCACCGTGAGAATGTCAACCGGCGATCCTCTCCGCCGCGCCACACCTTTAGATCACACTCTGCCCATCAGCGTCATGGGAAGGTCCGGGAGCCTTGCGACAAACTCCATGGCAATCCTTGAGTCTGCTCGCAAGTTGTTCCCCAAACAGGAAACTCCGGGGGACGCACCCTCGAAGTTCATGTGGCGGATTGTGAGCGAGATGGACGGGAAGGCGTCGCCCCCGTGGCCATCCTCTGCGGCATTCTCATTCGGCGCCTTGCGTTTCGTGAACATCGGACAGCGTGGTTTTGTCGCGGCCAACCTCGAGACTGCCGAGGCCGTTGGGTTCATTTCGGAGAGCCTTGCCCAGGACGAGCCCGGCTTCGCCACGGTCTTTCTAGCGACATTGTTTTACCTAACTGCCCCCATCCTGGGGCTCGCTCCACTGAAAGCGGGATGCGTTTCCAAAGAGGGCAGAGGGCTGTTGCTCTTAGGCCCTTCCAGAAGCGGCAAGACTTCCTGCGCCTATGCGTCCAGCAAGTTGGGCCTGGAGTTTCACGCCGACATGGCCAGTTTCCTGGAATTGCGGGATGACGAGGTGCGCGCCTGGGGAGAGTTCTGGCCGGCGCTGTTCCGCGAAGAAACCGCGCGCATCTACCCCGAATTGAAATTCCTCGGACGGCGCTTGGAACATGAGAGTGAAACTTTTATTGCCCTCGACAAAAGCCTCTTGTGCCGCCAGCCTGCTCGCCCGGTCACGCTGGCGTTGGCCGTTGTTCTCGAGCGCGGCACCCACGAAAGCCCGCGCATGACACGCCTCTCTCCACGTGAATACTGGGACGTCCTTCAGGCCAGCCCGCCGTATGAGGAGCAGGGCTCCTTCAAGGACCATCAGGAACAACTCCTGACGAAGCTTGCCAGGATTCCGGCATACAAATTGACCTACGGAAATGATTCTGCTGAAGCCGCTATGTTTTGCCGCTCCCTCTTGACCGCGCAGGACATTTTGAAGGCTGTGCCATGAACCTCAAGATTGCACAAGAAATATTAGGGACTCTCCAGATCAGCGGCAAGCCTTGCAACTGCCGGAAAGGATTGGCGGGCATTCGCCCCGGGCAATGGGAAGGAGCCTTAAGTTGGCTGCGTCGGAGCGGGCTCGCCCTCTACTGGTGGTCCCGGATCAGGTCCGGGCAGGCGGAAGGGTCTGTTCCCGAAACCATTCGAGGGCGCTTCGATGATGACCGTCGGGAGAACGGCGCGAGACTGTCTGCGATGACCGAAGAATTTCAAACACTCCTCAATCTCTTCAAGGATGCGGGAGTGCCTTACGCCGTCTTGAAGGGATTTGCTCTAACCCCGGAGTACTGTCCCGACCCTGCCCTTCGGAACCAATATGACTTCGATTTTCTGGTAGACGCTGGTTCTGTCCCGAGAATTGACAACGCTCTTCGACAAGCGGCCTTCATCCAGAAGCCCCCGCGGTCGAACTCCGACCCCATTGAGTATTTCCATTCACAGCGGCGGCCGGTGGTGCCGAAGAAGCTGGATGGCCTATTTTTAGCGGGGTTGCACCGGACCGTGGAGATACACACTCGTTTGTGGGAGTTGAACGCCGAAAAAATCCGCTTTGCCTTGCCTGACGACAGCTTGAGCCGAGCTGTCTTGAAAACTTGGAATGGCATGGCCTTTTTTTCGCTCGCGCCCGAAGAAGCGCTGGTTCTGCAAGTCCTTCACATTTTCCGCCACATCTTGAATAACCAGTGCCGGCTCTCCCACCTGTTCGAATTGGCGATATTTCTGAATCAACACGCGGGGGAGAATCCTATTTGGCCGGCCTTTCAGGCTGTGGTTCAAAAAAATAATCGACTCATGGGAGCTTCCGGAATTGTTTTTTCGCTGGCCGCAGGACTTTTCAAAGCCCCGGTCCCCGGCCTGGTTCGGGCGTTTACGGTCGACAGGCTCACCAGGGCTTCCGCGTTCTGGGTCCACCGGTACGGGATCCATTCCGCACTCACCAATTTTGCCGCTTCCAAATCGAGCCTTTATTTGCACAGTTTATTTGTCGACTCAAAAAAGGATTGGCAGGAAATCCGGCAGCGGAGATTGTTCCCCATTCAGAGACCGGCGACCGTTGCGCGAGCTTCCAGCCGGAGCATTGCTTCACGCTTAACGGCTCAATCCACGCAATTCGCCCACGTGGTGCGACGAAGCTGGTTCCATGGCGTAGCAGCTCTGAAATACGTGTGGGGGCTGCCGGAGTGGCAGCGCGGCAGTAAGTCCAGGGTTCGTGTGATGAACTCAAATGGTGCGGCCGGGGTCGCCCCGGCTCTTGAGGTCGCCAGCGGCGACTAAAGCTGTGCCCGGGCAAATAATTGAAGCTGGCTTGTGAATGAAACATGCTCCGACTTCAGTATCACATTACTAACGCATGCCTGGTTGCCTTCGACCTCGCACTGACGGCAGGGTGCCTTCTCTTTGTTCTTCGCTGGCCCCCCATGCAGGGCGGAAGCAGCAACTGGGATGTGCTCGTGAGGCCTGCGGGCCTTGTGTCGATCCTTTGTCTATGTGGGGGATGGTTCAGCCTGCTTTTCTTCTGGGGACTGTACCAATCGCGGAGGGTCGATTGGATCTTCTCCGACTCGCCCATCCTCTTCAAGGCAAGCTCGGCCGGCCTGTTGATCGCTGAGGCGCTGTCCCGCTGGCTCCCCGCGCCCTTCTCTTCAAACTATTTCTTGCCGCGTTTCTTTGTCACCACTCTGGTCGTGCTGGCCGTGGCGCGGTCCTTGCTTCGCTTGGTCTTTAGGAAACTCCGCGAACTCGGATTGAATGCAAAAAATCTGCTGATCGTGGCGAGCTCCGACTCGGGTGATCGAATTGCCCAGACAATCGTCCACCATGTGGACTACGGTTATCGACTCGTCCAGAGGTTGAATTATTCCGGCGCCAACGGGTCCGGGCCGGACTCCTTCCTCGAGGAATTTCGCGCCCAGCTCAGGGCCCACCGAATTGACGATGTCATTCTGGCTTTGCCCGGAGGAGAGCGGCGGCTCGAAATGGAGTGCATCGAAGAGTGCGAAAACCTTGCCATCAACGTGCGCATCGTGCCTGACCTGCTGCCCATGATTCAGGCCAACTCTCAGTTTTTCAATCTCGGCGGGATCCCCCTGATCAGTGTTCAGCCCTACCGCACCAAAGACCTCCGCTACCTCGTGGTCAAGAGGTCGTTCGATATCGCCTTCTCTCTCGTCGCGATCATTCTCTTGTCTCCCCTTTACTTCATCATTGCCCTCCTCGTAAAACTCACTTCCCAGGGGCCGGTGTTCGTCATTCAAGAGAGGGTGGGCTTGAATGCGCGCAAATTCAGGATGTACAAGTTTCGCACCATGCTCAGCAGGCGCTCGTTGGAGCCTGCGACTCACTGGACCACTCCGGGCGACCCAAACATCACGCCCCTTGGCCGCTGGCTCCGCCGCAGCAATCTCGATGAATTGCCGCAGTTCTTCAATGTCCTGAAAGGCGAGATGAGCATTGTAGGCCCGCGGCCCGAGCGGCCGCACTTTATCAATATTTTTCAGAAGGAAATTCCGGGCTACATGCGCCGGCATTATGCGAAATGTGGAATTACCGGATGGGCGCAGGTGAATGGGTGGCGCGGCGACACTTCCATCGAGCTTCTGCTCACCCTGACCCGTTCTTTTTTTCACCGGAACGCCTACTAGGGAGAGAAGGCCTGATGAAGGCCCGAGGTTGCTTATGATGGATCACGATGCGGACTACAATTTCTCCCGGCGGATCGAGGCGCTCCACCGCCACCGCCGATGGATTATCGCCGGCACTGCCCTCTCTGGTCTGACGGCCCTGGTGGTCAGCCTGTTCCTGGCCAAGATTTACCGGGCCACAACTTATGTCCTGGTTTCCGAATCCAAGATGGAAGCCAGTTCGCAGAACGCCATGTGGCAATACTCGCTCATTCGCACTTACGTCCCGTTCGTGGACAGCGATGCGCTGATCGGCCGCGCGATTCACGATTTGCATCTCGATCAGCCTCCGTACGACCTGACGGTCGGCAGCTTCCGGCGTCACCGCTACCTTGACGTGGATGTTCCGAAGGGGGCGCGGCTGCTGGAAATCGATGTGGAATTTCCGGACGCCCGTGTGGCCGCTGACCTGGCCAATTATCTCGCCCAAAACGCCGCCCAATTCAACAACCAGCTCACCATAAGAGAAACGCAAACCACGCAGGCGTTTCTCCGACAGCGGATGGATCAGGCAGCCAAGCACCTGGCGGATGTGGAAGCGGAGCGTCTGAACATCAAGAAGGGGGCTGGGCTGGAGGACAAAGAGAAAGAGGTCAGCATCCTGCTGGAGGAAAAGGCCGAGGTTTCCGATCAACTCCAACAGTTTCGGACGGCCCTGGCTCAAAAAGAGGCCCAGGTGAAATCTCTGGGCGAGCAGCTTTCCAAAGAACCCAAAATTCTGTCGCTCAAGAAATCCGTGACCTCAGATCCCTATGTTGAACATGCCGTACAACAGACGCGGGGAGGCACGGACGGCTCATTGGCGGTCTCGGAAGAGTCCATAAGCACGGTGCACGAGCACATCCAGCAACAATACGCCGACGCCCTGGCCATGGTTCGATCAAACGAAGCAGGGGCTCGCGTGAGCGAAGCTGCACTGGCGGGCATCGACTCGAAGATTGGCCGCCTGATGATACAGAACATTGTGCGCCGGAGCGACATCGAGCGAGCCGACAGGGAGTACACAATCGCCCAGGATGATTTTGAGAGTGCCAATCGCAGCTACCAGAATGCCTCAGTGGCGGTCACGGCGCAGTCGCAGGACCTCAAACAACTGGCGCCCGCCATCCCCCCGGAGCGGCCCGTAAGCCCCAATATCCTTTTGAACGTGGTGCTCGCCGGCGTGTTGAGCTGCGCGCTGCTCAGCCTGGGCGCTCTCACTCGGGAGAGCCTTCGCGCCATGCAGTGGCGACGGGCGAATAGCGTTCAGCAGGCTGAAGAATTGCTGGCCGGCAACCGCTGACCCATTAAATGCAGATATAGCCCGGAAAATGCGATTCCTGAAGAGTCGAGTCTTTATCAACACGATTGCCATTTATGCAGGGGAAGGCCTTTGCCGGCTCACCACGTTCGTGGTGGCATTGATTGTCGCCCGGCGCTTTTCAGCGGAGGCCCTCGGACAATACGGCTATGCCGTGGCCCTGGCCAGCGTGTTTGTTCTGCTCCCTGACATGGGGCTTCATCTCCTGGTGACGCGTGAAGTCGCTGGGGAACCGCTGTCACTTCCCCGCGCGTTCTGGGACCTACATTGGCTAAAGATGGTCATGGTGGGATTCATCGGAGTGGGAGGCCTGATCTTTGGAACTCTGGCCTTGCACGACGCGGGTCGCCGTGGGCTGTTTTATATTCTGGCCATCCGCGCTTTGCTGCAGACTTTCTCTCTGGCCAGTATGTCGTTCTTCAAAGCGATGGAGCGCATGCATTTCGTGGCCTTACAACAACTGGCAAACGGAGTGGCAACCATGTCGGGGCTCTCCGTGTGCCTTTTCCTTAACGCCGGTCTTTACACCACGGTATCCGCACTTCTCGCCGGACAATTGGTTGAGTTGCTTCTGGGATGGTGGTTCATCCTGCGGTATTTCAACCCAGGGCCGGTCCGCGTGTGGAACCGCGACCGAATGACGTCGATGTTCATTGCCGCCGTTCCGATTGGAGCCGCGGCAATATTGCAGGCATGCGGTGTTCGGCTCGACGTCTTGATCCTGGGTGTGTTTTCTACCAACGCGCAGTTGGGCCAATTCCAGGCGGCTGCACTTTTGGTGGTGGCAAGCTTTCTAGTCACCTCACTCTTGATGACCGTGATTTTCCCAAAGCTCGTGCGAATCCTGCGCAATCCCACAATGGCTGGAACTGCATACTTGGAAAGCGTCCTGAAGCACGGAGTCCTGCTCGCCAGCTGCGCTTCCATTTTAGTCTGGGTGGCTGCGCCCGTACTGGTTCCGGGAATCTTCGGGCAATCGTTCATTCCAGCATCCCGTTTTCTCCGCATCCTTGCGCCCGTGCTACCGTTTGTTTTCCTCAATACTTCAATGTTCTATATATTTCTGGCGACGGACCACCGCCGCGAGTACCTTGCAACTCTCGCTTTCACCATCGGCCTGGGCGTGTTGATAGGCTTTATTCTTGCCCCACGATTGGGGGGCACCGGCGTTGCCCTGGCGGATTTGGTTCGCGAGGTCCTGGCCTCTGTGATTTACCTCCATCTCCTCCATCGTAAGGCACACGTTCCGTCACTCGGCCCTGTCCTGTTGAAAATTGTCCCCGGCGCCGCCTTCGTGGCAATAGCCGCGTTTCTGCTGCTGGGCGGGGGAGGAAACTCCCAAGTGTGGGCCATGATGTGGAGCGGGACGATGCTGGCGGGGATTCTGCTCCTCACAGGAACTCCGCGGCGGGAACAGCTTGTCTTGCTGGCGAAAGAGGATTCATGAAATCCGCCACGTCATTCGGCGCTGAGAACCCCCGGCCATTCGCATTGGGGCTGGCTGCCCTGGCTATAGCAACCGGGGGGGTCAGCGCTACGGTATCCTCCCACGGAATTTATCTCACCCTTATTTGCGCCGGCCTTTTGTACGCGATGCTCGCCATCGTCTCCGTCCGCGAGCCCATAATCTTCGTTATCTTTTTCCTGGCCGTCCTCATTGTCTTGCCGCCTCTTTTTTTAGGGCTGACGGGTGAAACACCAATTTATGTCTCGTCCTTTCTTCTTCCCATTGCGTTTGCCATCGTGTGCGTGCGCTGGTCTGACTTCCAGTTTCATGTCGATCCTATAGCCAAGGGGCTGTTCTTGTTTCTCTTTGGCACGGCGGCCTCGCTGCCCTTTGCCTGGTGGTTTTCAGGCCCGGCGATTGCGGTTCCGTCGCTACTGCGCTGGCTGATGCTGGCCCAAACGTTTTTGCTCTATGTGTTGGTTCGCGGAGGGATGCGCGCTCGGCCAGGGCGCGCAGAAAAATGGCTGATTCCCATCCTCATCATCGCCGCCGTCATGGGCGCGGGCTATGGAATCTATGATTTCATCTGGCCAGTGCCCATTCCCCACCCGGCCGCGCCGCAGTTTCTTTACTTACCCAATGGCCTGCTCAGGCGCGCACAAGGGGTTCTTTACGAGTCTTCGAGCTTCGGAAACTTGTGCGGATTCTTCCTTGCCGTTACGGCCGCGGCTTTCATGGTTCGAAGGGAAAAAGCTATCGGCGTTTCCATCAAATTTCTGCCTCCCTTCATCCTGATTTTGGCGGGCGCCGTGATTGTCGCCTTCTCGAGAAGCTCCTGGGCAAACACCCTGGTAACCTTGATGGTTTTCGGTTTGCTCACCCGCCGTACCCGCTGGAGAAGAACTTTGGTACTTTTTGCGGCACTCGCCGTTCCCCTGGTTGTCCTGGCCGTGTATTTTCCTGAGGTTTGGAATTACTTCCTGGGCTACCGCTTGGGAAGTCTCTCTCTTCTTTTTTCCGATCCGAACTCCGCTTCCAGCGGCCGCTACAACGTTTGGACCCAAATCTTTACGATCCTCTACAATTTCCCGCATTACTTCCTGCTGGGTGTGGGCTACAAAACTTTGCCGTTTACCAGGCTCTTTGGGCAGGAAATTGTCACCGATAACGGCTTCCTGAACCTTTTGCTCGAGACGGGAATCCTGGGGCTAGGGGGGTTCCTGGTTTTTCTGTATTCAACGCTGAAATCTTTTTGGAAGCTGTCGAGTTCGCCTAACCCGCGCATCTCATTCTGGGCCGCGATACTCTTTTCTTTTTGGTGCGGGCAATGCGTTCAGTTACTGGCTGCGGACGCCTACACCTACTGGCGCAATATGGTGGTTTATGTGTCCTTGATGGCCCTGGTCATGAACTGGGCGGAGCGGGAAGAAATGCGGGCGCGGCAACCCCGTGGAGTCCTGACTCAGGGCGGTCTTGGCTAGGGTGAGCGCGATGAAGCGATCGATACTTTATCTCGAACAGCAGAGTTGGAAGGGCGGAGCGCAACAGGTCTTACTGAATGTCCTCAATGCCCTGGGAGAAAACTTTCGCCCCATCGTCGCCTTTCCCGACGACGGGCCATTTCGAGCTCATTTGGAGAAATGCGGGATAGAAACCCTGACTTATCCCCTCGGCACTTATCGTCCGGGCAGGAAATCGTTGGGAGAGATGTTGGCCTTCGCCTGGCGCTCACTTTTGTGCGCTGTGAAGCTCACCTATTTCATCCTCAGCCGAAACGTTTGCATGGTCTATATCAACGGGCCGCGGTGCCTTCCTTCCGGAGTGCTGGCGGCGCGCTTGGCCCGCCGGCCTGCCATATTCCACCTGCATATCATATTCTCTCGCCGCGCTGACGTCTTCCTTGCCTCATGGTTCGCGCGCCTCGCCTCCAAGGTGGTCGCTTGCTCGAATGCCGCCGCGGATTCCCTGCTCAAAGTTCGTCCAAGCCTGCAATCAAAAACAGAAGTCTTATATAACCCAGTCCCCAAACTCGCCGCGGGCGTCTCCCCTCTCCCCAATCGGCCTCACAAACCCATGACGATCGGTATGGTGGGCCGCGTCACAGAGGACAAGGGCCACCACATATTGATTGATGCCATTTCCAAACTAGAGCCCAGGATCAGAGAGTCTCTCCGGTTGACCATCATCGGCGCCCCGGCCCCGCGATCACCCGAAGACGACTCCTACCTGGCGCGCCTGAAGGCTCATACGAACAGTCTAGGGATTGATGAGCAGGTTGTCTGGGCTGGCTCCCAGGCTGACATGGAGCCCTTTTATCAACCGATGGACGTTCTGGTGGTTCCTTCCGTCGGAACCGAGGGACTTCCATTGGTGTTGCTGGAAGCAATGCCACGGGGAATTCCTGTGATTGCCACCAACACGGGCGGCACCTCCGAAATTGTCCTGCACGAAGTGAATGGCTTGGTGGTTTCTCCCGGAAACGAAGGGGAATTGGCCGGCGCCCTGAGCAGGATGCTGAGTAGTCCCCTTTTGTACCAGCAGCTCAGTTCGGGCGCCCGCGCCACTGTCGACGCCAGATTCGCTCCGGAATTATTTTCGATGGCGATAAGGAGCTTCGCACTCGAGCTCTGCCCGCCTGCGCGGACAACTCAGATCCTTCCCCGGGGCGCCGAGGTCTGCAAATGGGAATGACGAGCGCCGCAGGGCTCAGAACAGCCCTGGTCCATCATTGGCTGGTCACCCAACGAGGAGGCGAATCTGTTTTCGATGCTTTGTTGGAAATGTTCCCGGGCGCGCCGGCAGCCACTTTGGTTTACGATGACGCCCGGTCTTCTCCGGCACTTCGGGCGCGGACAGTTCGAACCTCCACCCTACAAAAGTTTCCTCGCGCGCTTCGCTGGTATCCCTTTTATCTTCCCTTATTTCCGTGGGCGACAGAGCGCCTGGATCTCTCCGACTTCCAACTTGTAATCAGTTCCGATGCAGCCACCATGAAGGGGGTTCGAACGGCTCCGGGCGCCCTGCATATTTGCTATTGTCACACGCCGATGCGTTACGTCTGGAGCGGATACGATGATTACGCGCGCCAGCTCGGGCCTGTAAGCCGTATTCTTTTTCCGTGGGTCGCGGAGCGGCTGCGGCGTTGGGATTTTGAAGCTGCTCAGCGCGTCACGCGCTTTGTAGCGAATTCGCAGGCGGTCGCAAGCCGCATCCGCAGGTATTATGGGCGCGAATGCACCGTTATCTACCCGCCCGTCGACACGGATTATTTCGTGCCCAACCCCAGCGCCCACCGTTCAGGGGATTATTATGTGCTTGTCTCCCATCTAGTCCCTTACAAACGCGCGGATCTTGTGGTTGACGCGTTCAACCGTTCTGGACGCCGCCTCCTGGTTATAGGCGAGGGGAGCGAGCGGAAAAATCTCGAACGCCGTGCCCAATCGAACGTCCAAATCCTCGGCTACCAGCCGCGCGAGGCCATTCGACGCCACCTCCAATCGTGCCGCGGCTTTGTCTTTGCCGGCGAGGAAGACTTTGGAATTGTGATGGCGGAATCGCTGGCCTGCGGAGCGCCCGTCCTTGCCTTCGGCCGCGGAGGAGCCGAAGAAATTGTGGAAGACGGAAGAACGGGAATACTATTCGAGGAGCAGAACGTGGATTCGCTTCTCAATGGCCTTTCGAGGTTTGAAAAACAGCGATTCGACCCCGAGGAAATTCGCCCCTCTGCACTCCGGTTTAATCGTGAAAGGTTCATGGATGAATTCAGCTGTCTAGTAGACAGAGTCGTGCATCAACAAGACCCCCGCACCCCACAATGAGCGGCACGCCTTTTATGGGTCCACCTGGAGACTGAATTTCCGGCAGAATCTCTGAGCGAAGGAAAGGAGATTTGCCATGGAGAAAAAACGGTTTCCTCTGGATCAGATAACAGGAGTGCGTAAGCAAGCAGAAATGGGCATCCCGGCGGCGGAAGTAATTCAGCCCGTTGGCATTCCTGAGTTGACGGTCTACGATTCGTTAGCCTGAGTGGACTTCAGTGGTTCAATAAACGGTACGCGCCTTAGAGAATTGGCCTGTCTTTGGTGCGGAAGCTATTATTCTGCACCGCCTCATAACCTATTGATAATAAGAGTTTTGGTGCGGAAGGGGGGACTCGAACCCCCACGGTCTTGCGACCGTCAGCCCCTCAAGCTGGTGCGTCTGCCAATTCCGCCACTTCCGCACTAAGGCAGTTGTCAGTGATCAGTTCTCAGTTGTCAGTTAGGAACCGCCCGCGTGTTTGACTGTCCACTGTCCACTGATCACTGCTCTTTTCACTTCTGCGCCGGGGTCGGAACGGGAGCCGGAGCCTGCTGCGCCGGGGCCGACTTGGCCGGCGTGTTCTCCATAATCGAAACACCCGCATGCTTGCTCGCCCAGATCGCCAGGGTAATCGACGTGACCATGAAAATGGCCGCCAAGACCCAGGTGGCTTTCTGAAGCGTGGTCACCGCGCCCCGCGGCCCGAAAGCCGCCTGGCTGACGCCGCCGAAAGCCGCCGTGATATCCACATTCTCACCGCCCTGGATCATCACAATGAAGATCAGCAGCAAGCTGACCAGAATGTGAACCGCCGTGACCGCACTAACCATTCGACCTCTCAGGCCCGCCGGCCTTCTAGGCTCGCGGGTAGTTGACGAGGGCAGCGAACGAATCGGGCTTCAGACTCGCACCGCCCACCAGCGCTCCGTCGATTTCCTCCTGCGCCATCAGGCCAGCGACATTGTCGGGTTTGACGCTGCCGCCGTAAAGGATTCGCAGCGCCCCGGCTACCGCTTCGCCGAACTGCCCGCGAACCAGTCCTCGGAAGTATCGGTGGCTTTCGGCGGCCATTTCCGGCGTCGCCGTGCGGCCCGTCCCGATCGCCCAGACTGGCTCGTAAGCTACGATGATACGGGAAAACTCCTCGGGGGTCAACCCGGCGAACCCGCCCTGGAACTGGCGCTTCAGCACCTCTTCCGTCTTCCCTGCTTCGCGTTCGGCGAGCCTCTCACCGACGCAGACGATGGGAAGGAGTCCCCTTGCCAGCGCCGCCTTGACCTTTCGATTCACACTCTCGTCCGTCTCGCCGTGATCGGTGCGGCGTTCGGAGTGGCCGATGATCACGTGCGTGCAGCCCGCCTCGAGCAGCATCACCGGTGAGATGTCGCCGGTGTGTGCGCCTTCCTTGTCCCAATGCACGTCCTGCGCGGCGACGGCAATGTTGCTGCCCTTCACCGCCTCGGTCACGGCCCGCAAGGCCGTGAACGGCGGCGCCACGATGACTTCGCAATGCGCCGCGGCTGCCACCAGGGGCTTCAGCTTGGTGACAAAGTCCACTGCCTCGGCGATGGTCTTGTACATTTTCCAATTTCCGGCAATGACGGGTGTTCGCATCGATTTACTCGCGCTCCTTGGTCTTATTCAGAAAGTAAGCAGAAAGCAGTAGGCAGGCGGCAGTCGGCGGAGGGCACATTACTCCGGACGATTCTGCGCCCTAATTCTTAGTCGGCCGCCGCACTCGCACCTTGCGTTCCGTAGCCACGACAAAACAGCGCAGCCACTGGGAAACATCTTCTCCCCGAAACAGATTTTCAACGCGCTGGATGAGCGCTCGACGGCTGGGCGTGCGAAGGCGAATCACCAGAATGCCGTGATGCGATCCAGGCTTGAAGCGTCGCGTGTCCGAGAAATCCATATCCTGCGTAATCAGGAACCGAGCTTCGCGCTGGGCCGTCTCCCAAATCACGGCATCGTCTTTGCCGGCGATTCCCTCCTCTGCAACGGTCTGCACATCGTGGCGCAAATCGCCCAGCCGCGAGGCCAGACGGGACGGCAAGTTGTCGTCGAGTTTGATCCTCATCGAATCTGGGGAACGGCAGGCAGAGGAAGGTCTTCCTCGGCCGAGGCAGCCGCAAAAGCAATGACGGCGCGAACGTGCTCAAGCGTAAGGCTGGGGAAATCGCGCAGGATGTCCTCGACAGAATCCCCCTCCGCGAGGCTGGCAAGCACGGTTCTCAGGGTGACCCGCGTCCCATTCAAAACTGGCTCCCCGCCCGAGATTTGCGGATCCCGGACGATGTGCTGCGAGTATTTCGCCATCCGCTCCTCTGTCATACTCCTGTGAACCCCGTCAACTCCCCTCATTCTACCAAAGGACGAATCAATGAGCGAGGGGCGCCGACCCGCGGTAGTGGGCTACTTTCGGTTTTGATGACCTTCCTCAAGTCGCCTTTTATTTGGTCTCAAAAATAAGTACGCCAATAAGAAGCATGACGCCACACAGATAGTGGTCACCCACCAAGGTCCAAACGGGATCGGCATCAAAATCAAAAGGATTAGCCACCGCCAGCGCCCCCTATAACTGTTCCACGAGGGAGATGGGTCATTTCTGCCGCTGACGCAGACGGCG
>JAIQGB010000144.1 GCA_020072905.1 Terriglobia bacterium
CCGGGGCGTGCTGCTGCGCCGCCGCATCCATCATGACCGCGCCGGCGAGGAAAATCGGCAACAGACCCATCCAGCGTCTCGTTGACATGGCAAAACTCCTCCTCTCGTTGCAAAAGCTTCTTTGGCGCCGTCGAGCCTTCGGTCGGAGTCGATCACGCGCGTTGCAATGATTCCATCGCGCTCTTCAAATACTCGAGCGAAGCCAGCGCCACGACGCGGTAATGGACGGCCTTGGGGCTCGCGACCTGATGCATGGCGACGGAATCGCAGAAGATCACGTCCGCTCCGCGCAAGGCTCCCCCGTCCTCGAGGGGAAGAAGAAACTGGCATAGCGAGTGTCGCCGGCCCACCGCCGGCGCGAGCAGGCTCTGGGCGGTTTTCAGAAAGCCCGCGCTGACCGACACCACGGCGATGACCGACGCCCGCTCCAGGCTTCGAATGCGTTCCAGGTGCCCGTCCGCCGCGCTGAAGGCGATAGGAATGGTCAGGCGGTCCTTGGACACGATGGCCTTGACGTCCTCAAGGGCATATTGGGGCGCGACAACCAGCGCGCCGATCGCCAGTCCGGGATTGGCCGCCAAATCCTCCCGTGCACAATCCTCCACCGGCCAGCCCAGTGCGGCGTGGATTTCTTCCTGCAACAGGCGACGGAGGCCGGGCTCCTGGTCGATGACCAGGATGTGATCGGGCGGTTCGGCCAGCAGCCGCTCGCGCAGGCGTTCGCGCAGCGCCTGGAGGGAATAGCCGCGCTCCCGGGCGGCGTGAATCGTCATGTTGATCAGCTCGTCGAGGCCCTGGGTGGTGCTCGGCCCGGGCGTGAGAGCCTGCGCCCGCACTGCGATCCGGCTGCCGCGCCGGCGCACCAGCCAGGTCCGCCGAACCAACTCCTGGTAGGCGTGACTGACCGTGTTGTGATGAATCTTGAGCCGCCGGGCGAGCTCGCGCACACTGGGCATCGTCTGGCCGGGCTTCAACTTCTCCGTGGCGATTTGAAAGACGATCTGCTCGGCCAGTTGCTGACGCACCGGAACTTCACTCTCCTTGCTGATGTGAATTTCCATGTTGGAGACCGTGCGCGATCCCGCCACGCTTTGCCCTGCCGAGGAGGAACATTTATTCTATCCCACCTTGCCTCGCCCCGTCATGGGAGTGACGGCCGACGCCGCGCCAGCCGCAAGATCCCTGTGCCTCCTCGTTGCATTCCGCTGACGCATCGCCACGGGCTGCACCTTTCTTCGGAAGCTGGTAACATCGAGGCGACAGAATCCGTTAAAGCACGGCGAACCGCGGCCATCGCGGCGTGTCTGGTCCATCACACGGCGAGATAGCCGGCTTCCCGGAAATGGAAAGGGAGGAGCAAATGCGGATCACCAAATTCGTCTGCCTGATGCTAGTGGCACTCTTTGCTTCCGGGTGCGAGCCGATCATGTCGCTTCACCCCTTGTTTCTGGAAAAGGATTTCGTATTCGACGCCCGGCTTGTCGGTGATTGGCATGACCGCGATGGGAAACCGTGTTGCCGGTTCGAGAAGTCCGCAGACGGGTACACGCTCTTCTTCCTCAACAAGAACGGCGAGCCGGTGAACAAATACCAGGCGCACCTTGCCAATTTGCGCGGGTTGCTCTTCCTGGACATCCTGCTTAAAGAGGCGATGCCCCAGGATCTCTTCGAGCGCTCGTTTCCCCTATTCCTCGTGCCCGCCCATACCTTTTATCAAATCAGGTTCGAAGGTGAATCTTTCGGGTACCGATTCCTGGATGATGAGTGGATCGAGTCCATGCGCAAGCAGAAGAAGCTCAAGCTGCCGTGCGTGCAAGTGGATGACCTCACGGTACTCACAGCCCCGACAGACAAGCTCCAGAAGTTCGTCTTGAAAAACCTGGAGACAAAGGACGCCTTCTCCCCGTTTGAAGAAGGCAGGCTCCATCGTCCAACTCCCTCCCCACAATGAGGGATTTCGCAAGATCGTAATGACTGTGCTGATGTGACACCGCAACAAGTGTCACGGGACTAGTGACCGCGCCGCCTGCGGGAATCGCCTCTGCCGCGGCTCTGGCTTCCCCAGCGCGAGAACTTCTTCGCCATCGATGCCCTGCCCATCCTGGGCAGCGGCAAGCTGGATTTGAAGGGAAGCAAGGAGGCCGCGAGGCGGCTCCGTGCCGCCGTCTTGACCGCCGTCCCGCAGACGCGCGGCCAGGTTGATTCCTAAAACCCGCGTTTCCGGCGTATACTCAGCGCAACTCACCTTCGAAAGGAGACGCGATATGCGACGCTATTCCTGCCTTCTCCTCCCTGCGCTATTATTTGATGGTTGCGGCTGTCCGGGCCGCCGACCTCGACCTGACGCAACGTTTTCTGCTCCTCGCTACGACGAAGACCTCCACGATGCAGAAGGAACTCGACCAGGCGTCCGCTGCCGGCTACCGCATCATCGGCTCGTCGCCGACCGGCGGCTCGGAAATGGTCGCGATCATGGAGAAGGTCGCCAAGCCGCCCGACAATTACCAGTACTTCCTGCTCGCCACCACGCGCACCTCCACGATGCAGAAGGAGCTCAACGAGGCGGCCGCGAAGGGCTTTCGGTTGATGCCCAAGACGATCATCGCCAAAGAGCAAATGATCGGCGGGCAAGAGATCGTGCTGCTCATGGAAAAGCCGCCGGGGAAGGAGCAACTCTACAAATATCTCCTTCTGGCGACTTCACGCACTTCGACCATGCAGAAGGAGATGTCACAGGCCGTGGATGAAGGTTACGTCGTGGTGGGCATGGTGAGCCGCGGCGAACACGTCGTGATCCTGGAAAAAGCTGCGGGGTCTGCGGGGCTTTGATACGAGAAAGAGGACGCAAGCCCCGATTTGGAACACTCGACGTCACCGGTGTCCATCACCTCGAAGACGCTTTCCTGATGTAGAATGCCGCTCCACCATTGACGGTACTTCGCACCGGGAGGCATTCGATGCAACTACCGAGCAAGCTCGCTGCATTCATGGGCATGGCCCTGCTCATCGCTTTACCCGTCGGGCAATCGGGTTCGCCGCCGCAGGCCAACGATCAGCTCGACTTGATCCATCCCCTGTCGTTCGGGGTCAAGGATGGGCGGCCGGCCGTAACCGGCTGCTCGGAGCGCATTGTTGAGGTTCCGTTCGTACATCGAAACCTTCCCTACCCTTTTCGGGGTCGACTTCTCGACGTTGGCTACCGGGAAAGCGAGATCATCTACGAGACCGCTTCCCTGGGCTTTGAAACGTGGGGGATCGACATTCGCCCACCCTTGGCGGAGTATCCCGGCGTCCGGTATGTGCAGGGTGACGTCATCAAGTATCCGTTCGAGGCCCGCTCCTTCGATGTGGTGATTTTGCTCTCCACGGTGGAGCACATCGGCTTGATGGCTTACGGGAACACGGCGAAAGATCCGGAGGGCGATTTGCACGCCCTCCAGGCCGTTCACCGCATCTTGAAACCCACGGGCAGGCTGATTCTGACCGTACCCTTCGGCCGGCGTGGCGGCAAGGACTGGTACCGGGTCTACGACCACCAGGCGCTCCGAGAGCTGCTGAGCCGCTCAGGCTTCTCGGTGGAGACGGAGGACTACTGGTCCAAAGAAGGTGTTCGCTGGATCCCCACACCGTGGAGCGCGGCGGAAAAGATTGATTCGGTGACCCACCACGTGAGAGCGGTAGCGTCCGTGCTGGCCCGCCCATGACGAGCCCGCGCGGAAGGCGAACCAGTCCGACTATCCCAGCCACTCCGGATGGCGGTCCGTGGCGTTGTAGGCGTGAGTGCTTTTGAAGGGCTCGAACTTCCCATCCGCCGCGGCCTGGGCGGTTCGCGCCAGCAGCGAGGCGCGTTCCTGCTCGCTGAGCGGCTTGAACGTTCGCGCGGCGTTGAGCGCCTGCTGGAGGATCTCCATCGTGTCGCAGCCCGTGATGACCACTGAGGTCGGCAGACTCATCGCGTAGTGCAGGCACTTCGTGGGTGTGACGAGCTTGCTGCGCAAAAGATTTCCGCCCCCCATCGGCTTCATCCCCAAAACGGCGATGCCGTGCTCGACGAGGACGGGCACGACCTTCTTCTCGAAGCTCTTGTAGTGCGGGTCAAAAGGGTTGAGCGGAAACTGCACGGCGTCGAAAGTGAAATTGTTCTTGAACGCCGTGTTCAGCATCTTCAAGTGGATGTCGGGGTCCTGGTGGCCGGTAAAGCCGATGTAGCGAATCTTGCCGGCCTGCCGCGCTTTTACCAGGGTTTCGATCGCGCCGTTGGGACCGAAGATGCGCTCGGGGTCGCCCCAGCGGACGACTTCGTGGAATTGCAGCAGGTCGATGGTCTCGGTGCCGAGACGGCGCAGGCAATCGTCGAGTTGCTTTTCCGCCGCGGGTTTTACCTGGCCGTCGATTTTGGTCATCAGGAAAGCCTTTTGCCGGTAGCCGCCTTGGAGGGCCTTGCCCATGCGCACTTCGCTCTCGCCGTCGAGGTAATCCCAGCAGTTGTCCAGGAAGTTGATGCCGTTGTCGAGCGCGGTGTGGATGAGTCGAATGCCTTCCTTCTCATCCTTGGGCACGCCGATGTGGAATCCGCCCAGGCCAACAATCGACACCTTCTCGCCCGAGCGCCCGAGAGTCCGATAGGGAATCTCGCTTGATGCGGCGCGCGAACTCTCCGGCGCGACGACCGCCACGCTCGCCCCGGCAATCCCCAGCGCCACCCGGCCTAGAAACTCGCGCCGATTGTGATGGTCGTTGGTCATGGCAGATCCTCCGCGGAAGATTTCCTGGTTCATTTCACGGTGCTTCGCGCCCTGACTTCTTGCCCGATAATACCACAGGGGTGTGCTGACGGTTGGCCGCCTGAGAGCTTTGGCCGCTAGGCTGTCGGCGCCCGACGTCAGACTCCGCAAAACTGTCCGAGTTGGGTGTCCGGTTTTGGGATTCAAGAATCCCACAAACGCGCACCGTCCCGGGCATCTTGTCCTTGCCCTGTTCATAGCTTGTTTCAAACAAATGACTTACGTCTGTAGAAGAATGGCAGGCGATCTGCCCTTGCTGTTCTCGGAGATGCCATGGATATACCCCGACCCGATCAAGCCAGAAAGAAGCGCGTGCGGCGGACGCTTTACGCCGTAGGCGTCCTGATCCTCATTCCTCTTATCACCCTCGGGCTCTCGAAACTGAAGCCCGCGGCGCCCAGCGTCGAGCGCGCCACGGTGTGGGTAGACGCGGTCAAGCGCGGCGAGATGCTCCGGCAGGTGCGCGGCCTTGGGACTCTTGTCCCCAAAGACATCCTCTGGATTCCCGCCACCACGGATGGGCGCGTTGTGCGCCGGTTCGTTCTGCCAGGGACGCCGGTCAAATTGGACACGGTCATCCTGGAACTCGCGAATCCTGAGCTCGACCAATCGGCGCTCGACGCCGAGTGGCAGCTCAAAGCCGCAGAAGCCCAGTACAATAGCCTGAAGGCTCAACTCGACAGCCAACTGCTCGACCAGAAAGCCGCCGCCGCGACCGTCCATTCCGACTACACGCAGGCAAAACTGAATGCCGAAAAGGATTCGGAGCTCGCCAAGCTCGGCCTCGGCGCTGAGCTGAACGTCAAGGTTTCGCGTGCCAAGGCGGAGGCGCTCGAGACTCGTGATGGAATTGAAAAGGAACGGCTCAGCGTCAGTGCGGCGTCGGCGAAGGCGCAGCTCGACGCTCAAAAGGCGCGCGTCGAGCAGTTGCGCGCGCTCGATGAACTCAAGAAATCCCAGCTCAATTCGCTCCGCGTGCGCGCCGGCGCCGAGGGCGTCCTGCAGGAACTCTCCGTGGAAGTCGGCCAGCGCGTGACCGCCGGAACGGTCCTCGCCAAGGTGGTGCAGCCCACGAGTCTGAAAGCCCAGATCCGGGTCCCCGAAACCCAAGCCAAGGACGTGCTGATCGGACAGATCGCTTCGATCGATACGCACAATGGCGTCGTGCCCGGGCGCGTGTCGCGCATTGATCCCGCGGTGCAGAATGGCACCGTCACCGTGGACGTGGCGCTGGAAGGTGCGCTTCCCCAGGGCGCGCGGCCCGACCTGAGCGTGGACGGCACAATCGAAATCGAGCGCCTGCCGGACGTGCTTTATGTCGGCCGGCCTGTGCACGGCCAGCCGGATAGCACGGTGGGCATCTTCAAGCTCACGGAAGGCGGGAAAGAGGCGGTCCGGGTTCCGGTCAAGCTCGGGCGCAGCTCGGTGAGCACCATTGAAATCGTCGGCGGTCTGAATGTCGGCGACCAGGTGATCCTCTCCGACATGTCGGCGTGGGACGGCTTCGACCGAATCCGGCTGGATTGAGCGATTGAGTCATTGAGTGATCGGGTGATTGAATGATTGAGGGTATGCATCTTCGAAACACCGCATGCTTAAGCCAAGTCGCGGAATTGCTGGTCACTTGTCACTCGTCACTTGTCACTGGCCGGTTGGCGGCAAGAAGTGTCCTTCGACCCAGGGGTAGCCAATGAACAGTCTGCTCCAGGACTTAAAGTATGGCCTGCGCATGCTGGCCAGGAATCCCGGCTTCACCGCCGTCGCGGTACTGACGCTCGCGCTCGGTATTGGAGGAACAACCGCCATTTTCAGCGTCGTCAATGCGGTATTACTGCGTCCTCTGCCTTATAAGGACCCTGGGCGGCTGGTGAGTTTATGGGCAAAGTTTCCGTTCTGGGGGTTCTCTGGCCCCGGGGCGGTGACAGACCCCGACTACGTCCAATGGGAGAAGCAGAATCAGGTGTTCGAGCGCATTGCGGCCTTCCGCGGCCAGACCTCGAATCTAACCGGTGATGGCGACCCCGAACGGCTCCTCGGGGCCACCGTCACGGGGAGTTTCTTTCCCCTGTTCGGCATTCCGCCAGAGCTTGGACATGCCTTTTCAACCGCAGAAGAACAGGCAGGCCAGGAAAACGCCGTGCTGTTGAGCCACAAGCTGTGGGCGCGAAGATTCCATTCTGACCCTGCCATCCTCGGAAAACCCCTCACCTTGGATGGTAAGAGCTTCACGGTGATTGGCGTGATGCCCGAAAACTTTCAATTTCCGAACCAGGCGGACTTCTGGATTCCTCTGGTACTCACGAGTGACCGCTCGAATGCCCTGGACCAGATTGTGGCGCGGCTGAAGCCCGGCGTGACGCTCGAACGCGCCCAGAATGATATCAGGGTTATCGCGCATCGCTTGAATCCGGCAGCCGGGGAGAACGCCATTCAATTAAGCCTCATCTATCTCCAGGACGAAATGGTCACAAACATTCGGCCGACGCTGTTGATTCTGCTCGCGGCCGTCGGGCTCGTCCTGCTGATTGCCTGCGCGAATGTCGCGAACTTATTGCTGGCGAGAGCGGCCGTGCGCGGGCGGGAGATCACCATCCGGAAGGCACTAGGCGGAACTCGCATGCGCATCGTGCGCCAGATGTTGACGGAGAGTGTCTTGTTGGCGAGTTTCGGCGGCGCACTCGGCTTGCTTTTGTCAGTATGGGGACGTGGCGCTCTGGTCTGGTTGCTGCCCCCGAACTTGGGCCAGCCTGGATTCAAATCTCAAGTCATCGGGGTAAACGTTGACGGTTGGGTGCTGGGATTCGCAGTTCTCATCTCCGTCGCCACAGGCATTTTGTTCGGACTTGCCCCGGCGCTTCAAGCTTCGAGACTCGACGCCTATTCACCCTTGAAGGAGTCCGCAAGCACCCATACTCCGGGACTCCACCTCGTCGGTCTTCGCGGCGTGTTAACCGTGGGGCAGATCGCTCTGACTTTGGTCTTGTTGGTTTCGGCGGGACTGCTGGTCAGCAGTCTCGTCCGCCTGATGAAGGTCGATCCCGGTTTCCAGCCCAATAATGTGCTTACGATGAATCTGGAACTCCCGCCGGCGAAATACCAGACCCCCGTCCAGATGGAAGCCTTTCATAATGCGGTCCTGGAACGAATTGAGTCATTGCCCGGTGTGTCCGCCGCCGGCACCGTCGGATATGGCCTTCCCTTTGGCGACGGCGCCATCGCCGGCGACTTTACGATCGAGGGCCAGCCTGCGCCGCCCCAAGGAGTCTCCGCCAGCAAGCTGGTGATCAGCCCGGACTACTTCCGGGCGATGGGAATTCCCTTGTTGGAAGGCCGCTATTTCAGCCGAAGCGACCGTGAAGAATCTCCGCGCGTGGCGATCGTGAGCGAGAGCTTCGCCCGGCACTTCTGGCCCCATGGAAAGGCACTGGGACAGCGACTTGACCCGGGTTTCACGGGCAGCTCGAGCTTGTGGTGTTCCGTCGTGGGAATAGTCGGAGACGTAAAACAAATGGGATTGGCGAGCGAGGCACCCCTGACGATTTACCTTCCCTATTCCCAGGCGCCGCGGCCATTCCTGATGAGCCTTATGACGGTGGTGATCCGCACTCCCTCCGGCCCTTTGCAGATGGCCAACGCTGTGCGGCGAGAAGTTCAGTCCGTGGACCCCGACATGCCGATCTTCAATATTGCCTCGATGGAGGAGCTCATCTCTCGGTCACTGTCGGAGCCCCGTTTCCGCTCCCTATTGCTGGGCTGCTTTGCCGTGTTGGCCTTGATTCTCGCCACGGTGGGCATCTACGGCGTCGTTTCCTTTTCTGTGGCGCAGCGCACGCACGAAATCGGCATCCGCATGGCGCTGGGGGCCGAGCGCGATGATGTCCTGAAATTTATCGTCGGGCAGGGGTTCAAGCTGACGCTGATCGGCGTAGCCCTCGGAATCATCGGGGCGCTGATACTGACGCGGCTTTTGTCGAACCTCCTTTACGGCGTCAAGCCCACCGACCCGGTGACGTTCGTCGCGGTTTCGTTGCTGCTGACCGCCGTCGCGCTCCTGGCGAGTTACCTCCCCGCGCGGCGGGCCACCAAGGTCGATCCGATGGTGGCCTTGCGCTATGAGTAGCGCCATTGAGTGATTGAGTGATCGGGTGATTGAGTGATTGAAGAAAGATAAGGAAGATTCTACAGAGTGGATCGTGAATTCTGAATTGCGACGGGACGACGAGATGAGCGGAGCTGATGGAATTCGCCATTCACTATTCAGAATTCACAATGGTTTCGTCACTGGTCACTCGTCACTCGTCACTTCTCCATTGAGGCCACGACTTTGAAGCCGCGCGGGAGGAAGTTATGGGCACTCTTCTTCAAGATTTGAAATACGGCCTGCGCATGTTGGCCAAGAATCCCGGCTTCACGGCCGTTGCCGTCATCACGCTCGCCCTCGGCATCGGCGCCAACACGGCGATTTTTTCCGTGGTCAACGGGGTGTTGCTCAATCCACTGCCCTACCCGCAGCCCGACC
>JAIQGB010000145.1 GCA_020072905.1 Terriglobia bacterium
GGTGCGGGTCCTCGTGACATCCCGTGCAGGACAAGTCACTAAAGTGGTAGGGCACAGGCTGAGCAGCGCCCGGGGGCGTTTTCGCACGGTGACAATCGCCACAAGCCACGGCAACGTGTCCACCGGTCAGGCGGAACCGCGTCTTTTCATGGCGGGCGAGAGAGAACGTCGATGGGGAGAAGCCCTGGACGGAGTGGCAGCTTTCGCAGCGGTTGCCGTACGGGACCCCTGCGAACTGTGCCTTATGGATGTCCGTGTGGCAGTCCGTGCAGAGTGCGTGCTTGATTTTGTAGCGAGTCTCCGGCCCGGCAGGTGGATGGCACTTGGCGCACGGGACATCAGCGTGTTTCCCTTCGAGGGGATACGCCGTGGCGGCGTGCTCGGCAACGCCGAATTTTGCGGATTTGAACCCGTCCACAGTGTGGCACGCCTCACAGGCACCGCCATCTTTGCGTGCGCTAAACTGTCCACGGTGGGGATCCGGCTTGTGGCAATCCGCGCACTTCTCATATGCCATCGGTACATTGAACGCCTGTCCGTGATGGCAGGTGCTGCATTTGACATCGGCGTGTTTGCCGGTCAACGGGAATTTGGTCTTGGAGTGATCGAACCTCTCACTCAGCACGGACGTGGAGACCTGCTTCCATGTGACGGTTGTGTGGCAGGATTCGCAATCCGGCTTGAAAGCTCCCCGATGTGGATCAATGTGGCACGCCGAGCACTTCTCAAAGGCCAAGCCCGTGAATTTGAGTGCCCGCGGCTCGCCGGCTTCCGGTTTGTGGCACTTCGCACAGGCGACCTGGATGTGCGCGCCGGTCAACGGAAACTTGGTCTTGGAATGATCGAACCCGGAGGCCTTCTTCCAGCCGTTGAGTGTGTGGCATTGGAGACAGTTCTTCCCTAGTTGCCCGCGATGTGGGTCTTGGTGGCAGGAAAGGCAGTCGCGTGAAAGACCCAAAAAAGTTCGGTTCAGATCCTTAACCTTGATGGTCGGGCGCTCTGCTTCCGGGATGTGTTCGGCCTTGTGGCACTGCTGACAGGCAAGATCCGCATGTTTGCCTTCCAGTGGGTATCCTGTCTTCCGGTGGTCGAATGCCTTTTGGGATGGCTCCCAGTGAATCAGGACGAAGTTCTCGCCGTTATGTTCCGAATGACAGCGGATACAGTCCTTGCTGGTACTCGTGGGGCTGAAGACGGTGGCGTGGAAGCCGCGATGGCCGGAGAGTCGCGACGCGATTTCCGTATGGCATTCCAGACAAGCATAGATCGCCGACCCGGCCGCCAACTTATGGCAGGATGTGCACTGCAACGGACCGCTGATGGATGCGTGGGCCCTGGAGAGCGGACCAGGCGAGATCTGTGCCCCCGCCCGAATGACCACCGACAGCTGGATGATGGCAACCGCAGTCAGAATTGGTAGCGAATCATGCCCCGACCGTCTTCGAGGGCGTGTAGCATTCTCAGTTGTCGCAGCCAATTCTCCGTTGCTTTTCAACAATCGTTACCCTCGGGGTGGTAGTCCTGAGCATTTGATCATCCAAATGACCGAAAACAAAGCACCTATATTGCGGAACGTCGCAGCTTCGTGTCAACACAAGTCCTGGGTGGGCACAAAACCAATCATCCGGAAACCGAAATGCGTCGGCCCGAACAACGCGCCTTCCAGAATCTACGAGGGCTTTCCAGCTCAAGGCTGGCGGCCATCCGTTCGGAACCGTGTCGGGGAAATGCGCGATTAACTGATTCATTCCGGCGGGACGCCGATTCTACGGCGGAATCCTGTACTCCCCCGGGGGTTCGCGAGGAGCCCCTTGAGCTAAGTCAGTGTGACCTGCCGCATTATTACTTGCATATTGCAAGTTAAATTGATAGTGTGTCCCATGTGCCTGGGGGGACTAAGTCAGACGCCGGTCAGGGTCCCTGCTAAGTATCTCCCTCGAGATGTTTGGAGATCGCTGGTCGCTGCTGATTATCCGCGATCTGATAGTCCGCGGCTTCCGGACATTTAAGGAGTTCCAGAAATCGGGCGAAGGGATTGCGACGAACATCTTGGCGGACCGTCTACGGAAGCTTGAAGCAAAGGGGTTTATCACCTCGGCCCTGGAGGAGACGGACGGACGAAGGGTAAACTACCGGCTGACGGAGAAAGGGATTGATCTGGCGCCGGTACTTTTGGAGTTGCTCATTTGGGGGGCGCGTCACGAAGAGACGGGGGTGCCCTGCGCGCTGATCGAGTACATGGAGAGCCATCGCAAAGAGGTCGTCGCCGAGGTCCGGCGAAGGTGGCGAGAGCGCGACTCGACTCCGCCGATACCCGGGTTTGCGGGCAGTGACGCTGGTCGGAAATGGATACGAACCCGACGAGTGGCCTGACGCACCTCATTCGCACCGCTGAGGTTGCGCGTCGTGCTGGTGGAATTGTCCAGAATGGATGAGACTCTTCTAAGGAAATCCCGGCTGAGATCATGTCGGAACATTTTTGACTCGAGCTCTTTCTTTTGGGTCAAAGGATTTCGTTGTTCTTCAAGCTTGGCATCATAAGCCGCGATTGGTAAACTGAGGGACTGCCGCGCCGGACGGGAACTGTACGGGCGGCAGCCAATAAAGTTCAGGGCGTAAGGGCATTATCACAATTTGCGGAGGCAAAGGAGGCTTCGACGGTTGATGCGAAGTCGGCCTGGAATCTCATTTTCGCAGGCGAACGGCTGGAGACTTAGAGGGCGAGTCTGCGTCGCGTGGCGAGGCATTCACAGCGAAGCAATACGTCCTTCCAGCCGGGGGCATGTCGTGCGAAGGAAAACCAATTGCGAAATGAAGTGGCCGCTCCAGCGACAAAAACGAGTTCGCATCCCCGCCGCCGGTTGCGAAGCGCAGGCGCAATACTGTCGGGGTTTTTCGTGGTCGTCGTTCTTTCGCTCGGCACCGACCTGGGGCTGCACGCAGCCGGCATATTCCCTGCGCTGGGCCAGCCGATGTCCGACTCGCTCTTCCTCCTTGCGACGGCTTATCGTACCGTCTACGGCATCGCGAGCAGCTACATCACGGCGCGGCTCGCGCCCGATCGACCCATGCAGCACGCCCTGGTGGGCGGCGCCGTGGGCCTTGTCGTGTGCACTGTGGGCGCCGCGGCGACCTGGAACCGGGTACCGTCACTCGGGCCCCACTGGCATCCCCTCGCGCTCATCGCGCTGGCGATGCCGACCGCCTGGGCGGGCGGGAGAGTGCGCGAGATGCAGGTGCGGAGTGCAGGTGATTAGCTGTGTCCTTTATTGCCGAGCCCGCAGGCAGGTTCCACCCCTGCGAACTTATTCTGCATATCAGGTGGAATTCGATTGGCAGTTTGGGGGCGAAAGCCTCGACTGCCTGAATGATTAAATCCGCGAATCTCAAAAAGGAGTGAAGCATGAGCAAAGTACGAGTATTGGTGGGCACACGCAAGGGCGCGTTCATTTTGACGTCGAGTGGGAAACGCAAACGGTGGAACGTCAGTGGTCCCCACTTTGCGGGCTGGGAAATCTACCACATGAAAGGTTCGCCCGCTGACCCTGATCGGCTGTATGCGTCGCAGACCAGCGGCTGGTTCGGGCAGGTCATCCAACGCTCAGATGATGGCGGCAAAACCTGGCACCAACCCGGGACACCGCCCGGCGAGCCGACCACGACTCCAGACGGCATGCCCAAGGGCGAGAGCAACAAATTCGTCTACGACACAACTCCCGAAACCGGCAAACCCCTCACCACGCATCAGTTTTACGACGGCACGCAGCACCCCTGGGAGTTCAAGCGAGTCTGGCACCTCGAACCGTCGCTGACCGATCCCGATACCGCCTACGCCGGGGTGGAGGATGCCGCAATCTTCCGCACCACCGACGGCGGCAAGACGTGGCAGGAACTCGCCGGACTGCGCGGCCACGGCACAGGTCCCAAATGGCAGCCCGGCGCTGGCGGCATGTGCCTGCACACGATCCTCATCGATCCGAGCAATCCGCAGCGAATGTTCATCGCCATCTCCGCGGCGGGCGCGTTCCGTACGGATGACGGTGGCAAAACCTGGAAGCCCATCAATCGCGGACTGAAGTCTCAGTACATCCCCGACCCGAATGCCGAGATCGGTCACTGCGTGCACCGCATCGCGCAGCACCGGGCGCGCCCCAACGTATTGTTTATGCAGAAGCATTGGGACGTGATGCGCAGCGACGACGCTGGCGATAATTGGCATGAGGTCAGCGGAAACTTGCCCACCGACTTCGGTTTCGTGATCGACGTGCACGCCCACGAGCCGGAGACGATCTACGTGGTCCCGATCAAGAGCGACGGGGAGCACTTTCCGCCCGAGGGAAAGCTCCGGGTATACCGGAGCCGCACCGGTGGGAACGAATGGGAAGCGCTCACCAAAGGCTTGCCGCAACGCGACTGCTACGTCAACGTGCTGCGCGACGCGATGGCCGTCGACTCACTCGATTCGTGCGGCGTGTATTTCGGCACGACCGGCGGACAGGTGTATGCATCAGCTAACGCGGGAGACAGTTGGGCGCCCATCGTCCGGGGATCTTCCCGCCGTGCTGTCCGTGGAGGTCCAGACACTCACATGAGCGAATTCGACTAACCGATTGCGACCCGCGTCAGCCCCGCGGGTCATTGACTGTCGAATGTAGTGTGGAGTACACTCCACAGTATGGAAACGATCCAAGTGGTGCTGGATTCGGAGCTGCTGCGCGCCACGGATGGAGCCGCCAGGCGGGCGCGGGTGAACCGTTCGGCGCTGGTCCGCAGAGCGCTTCGAGAACATCTCAAGCGGCATCAGATGCAGGAGCTGGAATCCCGCGATCGCCGGGGCTATCAGCAGCATCCTGAAGACGCAGCGGAGGTTGCGGATTGGGAGCGGGTGGCATCGTGGCCGAAGCCATAGCGCGCGGGGATGTGCGGCTCTTTCGATTCCCTCGCCCCGACAAGCGAAGACCCGTGGTCGTGCTGACTCGGGAAAGCGCCATCGCGTACTTGTCCGCGGTCACGGTGGCGCCCATCACTTCCACCATCCGGGGTGTGCCCTCCGAGGTTCGCTTGACCGAGTCGGATGGAATGAGAAGTCCGTGCGCCGTCAATCTGCACAGCGTGGTTACCGTCTCCAAGGCTCATCTGGGGCGCCGGGTGGGGGTGCTCACCCCCGAGCGATTAAGAGAGATTTGTGGCGCCCTAGGCTTCGCTCTCGGCTGCACGTCGTAGCGGGCGAGCAGGCTTACGCATCGGCGGACGCCGGAGACAGTTGGGGCCCCATCGTCCGGGATCTGCCGGCTGAACTTTCGTTGGAGGTGCAGACATTGCCATGATCCGAGTCATGCTCCCGACACATCTGCGGACGCTGGCGAAAGTGGACGGCGAGGTGAAGCTCGACGTCGAGGGGTCGGTTACGCAGCGCTCGGTGCTCGACGCGCTCGAGGCCCGCTATCCGGCGCTGCGCGGGACGATCCGCGATCACGTCAGCGGGCAGCGCCGGCCGTTCATCAGGTTCTTCGCCTGCGAGCAGGATCTGTCCCTCGAGCCACCGGATGCCCCGCTGCCCGAAGCGGTCGCGACGGGCGCCGAGCCTTTTATGGTCGTGGGGGCCATCGGCGGCGGCGATGGCGAGGCTGGGTTGAAAGCCAGCGGCGCAGCATGAGATAATCTGGGTCGCATGGGCAGTCCGCATATTCAAAGCAGCGAGTCCTCGGGCTTCGAAGGCTTGGTTTTCACCAAGCTCGACCAGGCGGTGAACTGGGCGCGCCGATCTTCGCTCTGGCCGTTCAGCTTTGGCCTGGCCTGCTGCGCCATCGAGATGATGTCGATGAGCGCTGCGCGGTTCGACATCGCGCGCTTCGGCGCCGAGGTTTTCCGCGGTTCGCCCCGCCAGGCGGATTTAATGATCATCGCCGGGCGCGTTTCGCAGAAGATGGCGCCCGTCATCAAACGCCTTTACGACCAGATGCCGGAGCCCAAGTGGGTGATTTCCATGGGCGCCTGCGCGACCTCCGGCGGCGTCTTCAACAATTACGCCGTCGTGCAGGGCGTCAACCAGTACATCCCCGTAGATGTCTACGTCCCCGGCTGCCCGCCCCGCCCCGAGCAGTTGATTCATGCCATCATGATGCTGCAGAAGAAAATCGACCAACAGCGCGGTTCCTTCAAGGAAGCCGTCTTCGGCCACAAGTAGCCCTCCGAGAGCGAAACCAGAAACTAGAAATTGGAAACTGGAAAATGGAAGTTGGAGATTCCGAGGCGAGCCTCTGCCCTTGCGGCCTGCCATCAGAGTCTGTGATCTCGACGACAAGCCAGATCGCTTGCCAGTTTCCATTTTCCAATTTCTAGTTTCTATTTTCCAGTTTCCGTCTTCTGGTAGAAGGGCAGGGTGACGACTTCCACGGGCACTCCCGAGGCGAGAACGAGTTTCGTGCCGGGCTCGGCGGCCTCGCGGCGAACATAGGCCAGGGTGATGGTTTTCGCGAGCGTTGGCGACGCGCAGGCACTTGTGACCTCGCCGACTTCCTTTCCTTCCGCAATCAGTTTCGTTCCTGGCGAGGGGGGCTCGGGCGCGCGGGCGATGAGGCCCACGAGCTTCCAGTTGACGTGGCCGCGACTGCGCGAGCGCTCGACGATTTCCTGGCCGATGTAGCAACCCTTGGTGAAGCTCACGGCATCGGTCAGGCCCGCTTCCAGCAGCAGCGTATCTTCGCCGAGTTCCGCGCCGTAACGCGGGATGCCGGCTTCGATACGCAGCGTCTCGAGAGCCTCTGTCCCGCACGGCAGCATATCGTAAGTGGGCGCTTGGCCGCACGCTGCGCCGCACACACCCATCATGGCTTTGTCAGCCATCCATACTTCGTAGCCGTCTTCGCCCGTGCTCGAGACGCGGACGACGCGAACGGGAAACCCCGCAAAGTTCGTTCGGAAGTGACCATGCTCCGGTAACTCAGGCAGGTCGATATGGAGCGTCTTTTCGAGGAGTGGCCGGCCGCGGGGCCCCTGGAACGCCAGCGCGTAGAGAGCCAGCGGTTCGAGCGCGACCTTGTCAGCGATGATGTACCGCCGAAGCGTCTGCATCGACTTCTCGCGCAGGTCGGCATCGGTGTCAATTATGAGGCGATCCTGGTCGCAGTAGATACGCAGGTCGGCGAGGATGTGCCCCTGTACGTTGAGAATCGTCGCGTAGGCGCCGCCGCCGGGGATGAGGCTCTTCACGTCGTTCGACACCATGCCCTGCAGGAAGCGGACACGATCGGCGCCCGTGACGGCGAGCTTGGCGCGGAAGGAAAAATCAAACAGACCTGCGGCCGCGCGAACCGCCCGATGTTCGGCGCGCGGGTCGGTGAAGCGCGCCGGTACGACACCACCGTGATACTCGACGAGCGTCGCGCCTTGCGAGACGTGATAATCAGCCAGCGGGCTGCGGATTGCCTCCGGCATCTAAAAACCCCTGAGATAAGCTGAGATCAGGATGACCACGAGCGCCACCCCCAAGGCGATGGCGAGCCACATCTCGCGGCGCGAGCGAAAACGGTCCAATGCCTGGAGGGGCAAGGTGAGCAGCAGGGTGATGGTGAAGACGCAGAAGGCCAGAACGATCTTGACCGTGAGCCATTTCCAGTACGGCCCCCAGGGCGCTTCCCAAGCGCGAAGGCGGATGCTGTAAAGCCCCGAGGCGAGCAGCAGGGTTATTGCCGACCAGCTCGCCAGCCTGAACCGGCCCATCACCGTCTTGAGCAGCAAGTTGCGATGCTCTTCGCGCAGCACGCGTGCTGAGGGAAGCAGGATGGCCAGCACGAACGCCATTCCGCCCACGCCGACTACGGCGGCCACCAGATGGACCCATTGGACGAGTGAGGTCATCGTGTACTCACGAATCGAACCTGGATTCTAGTCGCTTCTTGCCGCCTCAGACAACCCCAAACGATGCGGCATCTGTTAACAGGACCCAGGCGCGAACTCGAGGGAAGCGGGAGCGAGCCGAGGGCAGGGGAGACGACATCCGCGCCGCCTTCGGCACCCACGCCCGGGCAATCAGCAACCGGCGGTCAGCTCATACTGGCGGCGATCTCATCGATGGCCTTGGCGAGGTCGAAGTCGCGATCCGTCACCCCGCCTTCGCTGTGGGTGGACAGGGAGATGGCGACCACGCTGTAGTTGATGGTGATATCGGGATGGTGTCCGGCCTTCTCGGCGGCTTCGGCGATCTTGTTGACGAAACCGATGGCCGGCAGGAAAGACTTGAACGTGTACTTCTTGTGGAGGGCTTTGCCCGCATAATCCCAGCCCAGCATTTTCTTGAGCTTTTCGTGAATCTCCGTTTTGCTCAACGCTGCCACGGCATCTCCTTTTCTCGCTCAGGCCCGATCGCTTGACCCGGCTTGGCGAGTGCAAATTGGGGTTTGCGCCCAGCCCGAGTATAAGAAGCCGGCCCGGACAAGTCAACGCGCGAGCGGCGCGTGGCTCGGTTGCAGTTCTCGCCGTGTCGGGTACAATGAGGCGGCGAGGGGGCTCTGCGCAGGTCAGGAGGAGATGCCATGCATCGCTCAGGTCGAATTGCTGGGGCATTCGTTGCGCTCCTGTGCTTGATGTACGTCGCGGCCCTTGCGCAGACGTCCCCCGCGACGGGGCCGCTGCGCGTGCTCGCCTCCAACCCGCGCTATTTCACCGACGGCTCCGGGAAGGCCATCTATCTCTGCGGGTCGCACAATTGGCACAACTTTCAAGACAACGGCCATCGGCTGCTGGAGACGCAGGACCCGGCGCCAGCGTTTGACTACAACGGTTATCTGGATTTCCTCGTCGCGCACCATCACAACTTCTTCCGCCTGTGGCGCTGGGAGGCTCCAAAATGGACCGACGCTCAGCCCAAGGGAATGGTCAAGTATTGTCAGCCGCATCCTTGGGCGCGCACCGGGCCGGGGCTGGCACGCGACGGCAAACCGAGATTCGATTTGACCCGCTTTGATCCGGAGTATTTCGAACGCCTGCGGGCGCGCGTCGCGGCAGCCCGCGACCGGGGAATCTACGTTTCCATCATGCTCTTCGAAGGCTGGGAACTCCAGTTCACCGACGCCTGGGATTACCACCCGTTCAACGCGGCCAACAATGTGAATGGCATCGACGCGGACGCGAACGGTGACGGGCGAGGGACGGAGCTCGACAGTCTTCAAACCAGCGACATGGGCAAGCGTGTGCTGGCTTTGCAGGAAGCCTACTTGCGGAAGGTCATCGACACCGTCAGCGATCTCAATAATGTTCTCTATGAAGTCTGCAACGAGGCGGGAGCGGACTCGAC
>JAIQGB010000146.1 GCA_020072905.1 Terriglobia bacterium
GTCCCCGCACTTAACATGGCTGTTATCCTCGGGCAGGGACGAATCGTAGAGCAGCACTGAGACCTTTGGGGGTATATGAAGTAGGTACGGCCACAGCCGCGGATCGAGAAAGACCATTTCCCGCGCTGAGTATTCCGCCCCGTCACTCAGCGGCTTTTCCCTGACATAATAAACTTGGGAAATATCTCCTTTGTGAATTTGAGTCGTCTTGGTCCAATGTTTCAGTTTCACGCCATCATCGGCAACCCGGACGAGTTTCCCCCAGTGCCGCCTACCATCGTTGGTAATCAACAGCACGGCCTCTGAGGAACCGATGTGTTGCATCGCCTCCACGTCAGCCCATGAGCTCTTGCCGGTGTAAATGACGTCTACGACCTTGGGGCCATCTGTAATGCGCAGGACTTTCTGCCGCTCGATGGTGACGGTTGAGGTTGTGGGGCTCTTGCCAGTCGACCAGTCGAGGCACTTGAGCGTGATGGACTGCTCGGTTATCGCCACGATGTCGCCCGTATTGCACTTGCCCTCGCGATCCACAAGCGTGTAAGTGCGGTGCCAAGTTACATGGTTCAATGCCTCCCAGCGGTCACCCCTCGCGTCAGCCAGCTGGGATATCCAGACGAGGAGGACTATCGCGCCAAGTCTGTTTCTCAAGGACACCTCCCCGGCCATGGATTCCGCGCCTTTGAGTCAGCCTCAGAGCAAAGCGGCTGCCAGCGGGGCATCCAGACGCCAGTGTGGAATCAGCGTGTTAGAGGGCACTGTGATGGATTCGACCATCTACGGGAGGAGTGATTTGCCGCCAGAGTCGGGAAATCCTGGCGGCTCAGTGCGAGTCAAGGTTGGCGGCTAGTACCCCCGCCGCTTATCCACCACGTTGAGGAGCGGCAGGCCGTTCAAATACCGCCGGACGTTTTCCGTGAAGATGGCCATTTGACGCTCGGTGGTGCGTGGCGTCCAGCCGGACGTATGGCAAGTGATGATGACATTCCCGGCGGTCCAGAGCGGTTCGTCCGCGGGGAGCGGTTCTTTGTAGGCCACGTCGAGGCCGGCGCCGGAGATCCAGCCTTCCTTGAGCGCGCGCACCAGTGCGGGCGTATCCACCAGCTTTCCGCGCGACATGTTGATGAAGAAAGCGCCGGGCTTCATGGCGCGGAAGACCGCTTCATTGAACATTCCCTCGGAGACCGGGGTATGCGGGGCGGAGGAAACCAGGAGGTCAACTTGCCCGGCCATCTGCGGGAGCCATTCCACCGAGTGCAGTTCGGCGACGAAGTCGGGCTTGGGAAGCGGCTTGGGATCGACGGCGAGAATCTTCATCCCAAAGCCGAAGTGCGCGCGGCGAGCGATTTCCGTCCCGATGCCACCCAGCCCCACGATGCCCACGGTCATGCCGCTGATGTCGAAGAGGCCCTCAAGCCGGTTCCATTTGTGCTCGCGGGTTTGCAGTGCGTAGCGGTTGATGCCGTGGGCGAGTGCCAGCATGAAGCCGACGGCCGTCTCCGAAATGCACGGCGCGTAAATGCGCTGCATATTGGTGAGCACGATGGGGCTTTCGACGAGTTCCGGGTAGAGAATGTGCTCGACGCCCGCGGCTGTGTATTGAATCCAGCGGAGCTGTTTTGCCGCCTTCAGATCGTCGCGCGAGAAGTCGCCGTAAATGGCGTGAGCGTCTTCGATCTCGCGACGGAATTCGGATTCCGACCTGCAAAACTTGAGTTGCACGCCCGGCGAGTAGCCGCGAATTCTCTCCTGGTAGGGGTCGGCGATCTCTTCCTGCGTGGCGATCTTGAGATGATCGACCGCGGCGCCTTTGCCGGGCTCCGCCAGGGGATAGGATTCCACGGTCACGGGGAAGGGCGCACCAGGCGGCGCGTCCGCGCTCGATGCGGGCGTGACGACGGGCATCGAAGCCAGCGCGGCGCTGGTCGAGCCCGCGGCCACGTTTTGCAAAAACCTGCGTCGGGAAACACTATCGTGTGGCATGACAAACCTCCGGAAGGGGATGGCGCGAGTCTAACACGCGACGGGGCGAGCAGCCAGACGCCAATTCGAGCCGGCTCCTCGAAAATTCCTCCGACCCGTGCTAGGATGCTGGTCGCATTCCGGCTCCCGGCCACATTCTCGGATGAGGCCTGGAGTGGAGACGTCCTCGCCGAGGGAGGAGTGCTTCCATGCAACTCTACATGGTGGAAAAGCTGGTTTCCGGGGTCATGGTGCTCGACCTGCGCGGGCGAATTACGCTCGGTGAGGAAACCGAAGCGCTGCGCACGAGAGTGAAGAAACTCGTGGAAGCCGGGTACACCCGCTTGATTCTGAACCTGGCCGACGTGAACTACGTGGACAGCGTAGGGCTCTCGACGCTGGTGGCCAGCTACACCTCGGCGCGCAAGCAGGGCGGCGACGTGAAGCTGCTGAAGCTCACCAAGCGCATTCACGACCTGCTGCAGATTACCCGGCTCAGCACGGTCTTTGAAACCTACGACACACTCGAGGATGCCACGCGCTCCTTCGGCGAGGCGGCGGCTGCCCCTTGACCTGCACCTCAACGCGCGAGGGCGTGGAATTCCTGCTTCCCCGCGGCCTTTGACAATCCCCTGGCATGTTGGTACAGTTGCGCCAATAGCGTAGAGGAGGTTTCTTCGCCGGCCGTCCTGCTATCCCGACCTGCCTAGAACGAGCTCCCCTTAACGCGTGCCGAGGTTCTCTATGCAAGGGACAATCAAGCGTGTCATCCGTGACCGCGGGTTCGGCTTCATCCGCTCCGCCGATGGGCAGGAGATTTTCTTCCATCGGAGCAGCCTCCAGCAACTCAACTTTGATGGGCTTCGAGAAGGTGAACCCGTCGAGTTCGAGATGGAGCGCGGCGAGAAAGGCCCCCGGGCTACATCGGTCCGCCCGTCGAAGGCTTAGCGATCGCGACAGTCTGACCGTCCCTCCTGAGAGTCACCCCTTTCCGGCTCCAGTGTGTCGACGCGGAGTTGGCGGGAAAGCCGAGGGAGATGACTGCCTCGATACTGTCGGCTGCGTCGCGACGTTCAGCGGCGCCTCTGCTTCAGGTTTTCGCGTCCGCTCGCACCTCGCCCTAGAGTGCAGGCGACCGCATTCCTGACCGCAGCTTGTCATCTCGGTCTTTCAGGACTCCGGAGGTCTTCCAGAGAAAAGATGGCGGGCCCACTGTGGGGAAGCCCGGGCTGGGCACAGCCCGGGCCTCCCCCACGGTCGCGTTTCGAGTTGCCTCAGAACTCCAGCTTCAGGGCGAACTGGATCATGCGGTTTGAGTAGGAGGTAGCCGAGGAGCCGAAGTTGACTGGGTTTCGAGTGTGGGTGATTCGGCCGAACGCTGGGTCGCTCATGCTCCGCACCGGGAGCGCAAAATGTGGGGTATTCGAGAGGTTGAAGAACTCGGCGCGGAATTGCACGCGGAAGCGCTCGGAAATCGGGAAGAACTTGCCCACGCCGAGGTCCACGTTGGAGTAGCGAGGTCCGCGGAAAATGTTCCGTCCGGCGTTGCCCGCCGCCAACTTGCCGTTTGCATCGAGGTGTTCGACGAAGGCATCGGTGTTGAACCAGTGGTCGGGGGTGCGCTCGGAAGCTGGGAGGTTGGGATTGCCGACCAAGTCGGGCCGGGCGTCGCCCCCGGGAATTGTTGAGCCCACGCTGACAGTGCCGGGTACGCCCGAGCTGGTGAGGAAGATTCCGGACATCTGCCAATCGCCCGCTATGGCCCTCAAAACGGGGTTGGCCTGAGCGCCGAACCGCCGGCCTTTGCCGTAGGGCAGATCGTAGATGTAACTGAAGGCTAGCCGGTGCGGAACGTCCCAGTCCGACACGCCCCGGTTCTGTCTGGGGTTGTAGATGTTTTGCACCCCACCGCTCACCCCGCTGTCGAAGTTCGCGGAAGAAACGTTGTCGATGGACTTTGACCAAGTGTACGAGGTGAGAAAGAAAAGGTTCTTGCCGAACCGCCGCTCGAGCTTGAACTGGCCCGAGTGGTAGACCATGTTGCCGCTGCCCGTGACCAGGCTGACGTCTCCCAGATTAGGATTGTTCCTGGGTAATCCCTTAATGGGGTTGGGGTTCAGGTTGTAGGCATAAGGCAGTTTGTGGGCCTGAGACCCAACGTAGGCTGCTTCGAACAGCATTCCGGCCGGCAGTTCCCGCTGCACGGCGAAGCTGTATTGCTCGGAATATCCGGTACGCAGGTTGCGCGTGATGTTGTGTGTGTCATACCCGGTCGGGAAGCTTCCGGGGTCGGCAAAGTCCGGCGGCGCTGGGCTCCAGAAGGACCAGCTGAACTGGCTTGGATCGTTGGGATACGCATCGAGGTAAGGGTCGGTGGAGTACTGCCGGTAGAAAGGAGGATTGAACTTGATATCGTCGCGCTTGGCGTTTTCCGGATCGTAGAACACTCCGAACCCGGCGCGGAGTGTTGTCCCGTGATTCAACTTGTAGGCCAAGCCGACGCGCGGCGCCCAGTTGTTCTTGTCGGGCTCCACGATATATCGGGATACACCGTCTTTCCCGGCGATGAGCAGTTTCTGCTGGCTGATGTCGAACAGTGCCATTTCGTTTTTCGGGCTGAAGAACGGCGTGGCGTATTCGTATCGCACACCCAGGTTCAAGGTGAGCCGGTCGGTCACCTTCCAGTCGTCCTGAAGGAAGAAGCTGTACTGACGATCCTTCAGGTCTGGGCTTCCAAAGCGGCGGCCGTGATAGCCGTAACCGGGTGTTCCGAGGAGCACGTCGGCTAGCGCGTTTCCCCCCTGCCAATACCACCCGAAAGGCACCCCCCCACTCCAAGAGGTGTAGATGTTGCTGCTCCAGAAAGCCCCGGCCGGGAAGGTGGCGTAGTAATTGTTCTCGTCCCTCGGCCGAAACTCAAATCCCATTTTGAGCGCGTGCTTGCCCCGCATGTAGGTGACGTTGTCGTTGAACTGGAGGCTGGTTTCCCGAAAGAACAAGGGCTTCCAGTCGTCCCCCCCGAGACTGTTGTAGTCGTCAAGATAGATGATGGGGAGGCCCGAGAAGTCCGGACCGACGTTGACCCCGTGAAGCCCGAATTTCTCCGCCAAGTTCATCCCGTACGCGTGCTGAAACACATCCAGGTGATAGCGGTGAAAGCCGGCGCGCGCCTCGTTCACTAGGTTCGGGTTGAAGATGTGAACTTCGGAGATAACCATATTGTTGTTGCGGTCGCGATGCGTTCCCCCCTGAACGATGCCGCGGCTGTCGTCCCCCACTTCGAGGCCGATTCCGGGCATCGGGCCGTTGGGCCGAGCGAGCGCGTCGGCGGTGTTCAGGAAACTGTCGTTCCAGCGATACCGGATGAAGAGGTTGTCGCGTGCCGAGAAAGTGTGGTCCACGCGCAGCCCTGCTTCGTCTTGCTTGTAGTGCTCGGGCTGACGAATGAAGTAGTTTCCGAGCGGGTAGTTGTCCGGCAAGTTCGGCAACGCGGCGGCATTCAGCAAGGCCCAGCCGAGCGGGTGAAACCGATCGCGTGGGATGATGTTCAGACCTTGCGGGTTCTCAGTTGTGCCGCGGCCCGGGTCCCGGAACAATAGTCCCGTCTCCGGATCGTAGACGCCTGTCCCATAGTTCGCCGTATCATAAAGACCCGCCGGAAACCCCAGGTTCGGATCGATATCTTCAAGCGGGCTGGGATCCCGCAAAGCGGTTGCAGACAGCAAGGAAGAAAAGTCTCCGTCGCGGAACGGCACCTCGGGCACTCTCGCGAACGCTTCGTTGATCTTGCCCAGACGATAGCCGGAGTAGTCTGCAAAGAAAAAGGTTTTGTTTTTCTGCAGTGGGCCTCCGAGCGTTCCCCCAAACATGTTTTGTTTGAGCGGAGCCTTCGTCGGGTCCACGGGATTGCGGAAAAAGTTTGCGGAGTTCAGCGCGTCGTTGCGGAGGAACTCGAACACGTTGCCGTGAAACTCGTTCGTTCCGCTCCTCGACTGAATCGAGATCACCCCCCCGGCGGTGTGGCCGTACTCGGCCGAAAACACCGAGGTGAGGACTTTGAATTCGCTAATGGCATCGATGTTCGGCCGCAGGTCGACGTCCGACTCCCGGATGGAGGACATCTGGATGCCATCCAGCATCACCGAATTCGCTTCCGGGCGCATGCCGTTGACGGAAAAGGTGACGTTGGTCGTGGCGCCTCCCTGGTCATTGGAGGTGTCTTGCAAGCCGTTGGAGAGTAACAGGAGTGAGAAAAAGTCTCTCCCGTTGAGGGGCAGTCCGGTGATCTGCTTCTGTTCGACGATCTGGTTGATGTCCGGCTGATCGGTCTGCAGCAGTGTCACTCCCACGCCGGTCACTTCCACCACCTGCGCCAGAGCGCCCAGCTCGAGCTTGAAATCGGAACGCAGCTTCTGATCGACCACGAGCGTAAAGGGGCCGCTGACGGCGGTCTTGAATCCCGAGGCCTCGGCTCGAACTTGGTAGTTGCCGAGTGGCATATTCACCAGCGTGAAGTCGCCGGC
This sequence comes from Terriglobia bacterium, assembly GCA_020072905.1. Classification (GTDB taxonomy): domain Bacteria; phylum Acidobacteriota; class Terriglobia; order UBA7540; family UBA7540; genus JAIQGB01. The sequence goes on from JAIQGB010000146.1 coordinate 6,486, forward strand.
TTGATCGGTTTTCGCGTTGCGGGCGAATTCGGTCTCGAGGTTTTTCGCGGTCACCACGGCCTCGGGGACGGCGGCGCCGCTCGGGTCGGTCACCGTGCCGAGGATGGTGCCCGTGGTGAACTGGGCCCAGAGGGCGCCTGGGAGCAGCAAAAGGGCCAACCATCCCAGAAAGGGCGCAGTAGCTCTCCTGGTGTCGTATGCGTACTTCATTTTCCTACCTCCTTATTGGACTCGAATCGAACACCCTCCCCTCCGGCACTTCGCGGAGCCGAAGGGAAGGGGTGCGTTGACCCTGAAGGGCCGGGAACTGGAGGCAATTGGGCCGCTGAAGTAAGCGCTTACATTTCTGCTTAGTGCTTTACTCCTGCGGATTCACCTCACCGCAGACCCTTCACTTGCACCCGACGATTGTGGCGATGATCAAGATGGGGGAGCCTGGAGGCTTCCCCCCAGGCAGCAAGCCCAAATTCAGTCGGCGATCACCAAACCACTGACCGATTATTGCCCGGCGTCCGTGTGGTCTCGGGCCACTCTTCCGCAGCGTCCCCGACCTCGGGGCCGCCGCGCGATGCTGGAAATCGGCCTTACGCAAGCCACTCTCCAGTACGCCCAGTGGTCGACGCAAGGCTATTCCGGTTACCGGCTGAGTTATAAGTCACAGGGGCGCGGTACAGACTCGGAGATCCCCTTGATTTCAAAAACGATTCGCCTTTCGTGGGAACCTGACTGCCCTCCCGTTGCAGCCGCCAATCCCGGCTGCCACCCGGTTCTCCTTCACGCATGCCCCTATCCCCTTGCTGCGGCTAGGGCATCCGAGAGTCACCGCCGCGCCCTAGGGAAGGCGGCTGGTTGCCATAACCGACTTCTATCCCTGCGGATTACGGTTAACAGTGACCGCGGCCCAAGAAGCGGCTTATTGCGAGCCTGATTGACTGTGGGTGGGGGCAGTTTTATACTGAGGGCACGTCGAACGCCCTCGCATGGTCGGTCGATGGCGCCGAGCTTGAGGTTCGGTCCCACCTGTCAGAGTTCTGGAAGCGATTACTGCCTTGCAGCCCGGGTGGGGCCGGCAGACCGAAGGCCGCCCGTGGATTCCATCACGCTTTACGAGAAACGCGACGAACTCCACCGCGTGCTGCAGAGCCGGCACTTTGCAAAAGCCAAAAAAAAGAGCCGGTTCTTGGAGTTCGTTTGCGAGCAGACCTTCCTGGGTAACGCGGAAAAGCTGAACGAGTACTTGATCGGTGTGGAGGTCTACGAGCGCGGTCCGGATTTTGATCCGCAGGAAGATCCCATCGTTCGCGTTCAGGCTCACGAGATTCGCCGGGCCTTGCGGCAATTTTACGAAGAAGATGGAAAGGACAGCGCGTATCGGCTCGACCTGCCGCCCGGCCACTACGTGCCGATCTTCAAGAAAGCGGAAGCCGAACCCACGCGGCCGGCGGAGCAGATTGAGGGTTCGGCATCTCCTCAAACCAATCTGGGCCGCCGAAATGCCTTGGCAATTGGTTTGGCGTTGTTCTGCTTGGTTCTTGGCACCTTGTTCGTGCGCGAGAGAATCGGGCGCCAACAGGACGTGGCCCGCAAGGCAGCAGAACCGGCGATCTCCCCAGATTTGCTCTGGTTCTGGAAGCCGTTCCTTCCCCCTGCCGCCCCGCCGCTCATCGTGATTCCCAATCATCCCCTGCTGCGTGCGGCGCACGACGGCGACAGTCAGGAGACCCTGCGTCACGGGCATCTGATTCCCAAGGAGAAGATTCCGGAGTTCCGAGACACCATCCATTATCGTGAACTCCGCGGCTTTTACTTTGTTCCCAACGAGACCGATTTCACCGCCGTCGGGGAAACGCTCGGGCTCGTGAACTTCTTCGAGCTCTTTGCGAGTGCCGGTCAGCGGTTCAGGCTCAAGGCTTCGCGGCTGGTGGACTTCGAAGAGATTAAGCGCAGCAATGCCATCTTGCTCGGAGGGAACCAGCCCTGGAGCGGCCGGGTGTTCCTGAACCCGGAGGGTTTCTGGTTCCGCGCAGGAGTGATTTCCAACCCCCACCCGCGCCCCGGCGAGCGGCCCGTCTATAGACCCGAGTTCGATTCGGTCACGAATCGGCTCATCCGGGATTATGCCTTGGTGCTGATGCTTCCCAACGAAAAGCGTGAAGAGCGCATCCTGCTGATCTATGGTATTTACACGCAAGGTTCACAGGCGGCCATCGAGTTTGTCACGAATGCCGAGCGAATGCAGGAGCTGCGCAAGGCCTTGCTCGCCCTTTCTCCGGATCGCCGGACTCTGCCGGGGTACTTCCAGCTTCTGCTGACGACGACGGTCGAAAATTCCGTTCCGGGTAAAGCTTCGCTGGTGGCGGCACGGGTGATTCCCGGTTAGGGTTCCTCAACCCGGGCGACAGTCTTGGTCTTCACGCCGCGCTGCCCCCCACATGCGCAAGGTCGGGCAGGATGAGGCGAGCGGGTGCGAGCGAGGCCGGGACGTGGGTGAAGAGTGCGCACGGGCGGAGATGTCGCGGTGAGGGTCACCGAAGGTTGAAGTTCATCCCCGACTCGGGTACATAGAGGCTTTGTTGCCTACAGGAATTCGTGCCTCGGCGGGTGGGGGGAAGGAGAGGTGTCAGTGAGACTCAAGAACAAAGTGGCCATCATCACCGGTGGCGGGTCGGGGATTGGGCGCGCCACCGCGGAACTCTTCGCGCGAGAGGGCGCGAAAGTTGTTGTGGCGGATTACCACGCCGACGCGGGCCGCGAGGCGGGCGAGGCCATCAGGAAGGCCGGGGGCGAGG
>JAIQGB010000147.1 GCA_020072905.1 Terriglobia bacterium
TCGGCGGCGAGGATGAGCGCCGCGGCGGGGCCGATGGTGCGGACGTGATGCAGGGTTACGTGCGTAGGCCGATTCTTGGCGATGGCACGCTCGATTACCCGGACGAGCTGCTCAGACAGTTCGACATCGTTCTAGCCAGTGTTCACTCGCGCCTGACTCAGCCGGCCGAGGAAATGACCGCCCGCCTATTGAAAGCGTTGGACAATCCTTTTATCAGGATTCTCGGGCACGCCAGGGGGCGGCTGATTTTGCGCCGCGTCTTGGGCGTTTGCCTCGCTAGTCTTCTCCTCTTGCTTCTTTTGCGCGAAACTGGCGAGACAATACGTATTGCCCCTACAATAATCGTGGACCTCCTCGCTCAGACCCGAGGGATCCGCGAGCGTCAGGGGATTATTCCCCACGTAGGCGTACATGTTCCAGGTCTGGGGGGCGTCGAACCTGACGGCCATCAGTCCGGCGGGGTCGGGGGTGAGCCAGCGGCCCAGGTTGGAAGGGTACTGCCGGTTCAGCGTGTGGTCGAGGCCGCTCTCCACATCGCGTTCCAAACCAGTGAAGTGGTTGGGGCTGGGGTCGCCGCAGGAGCCGGCGGTGGTCTGGCCGTCGCCGAAGGGCAGGCTGGTGATGGTTTCGCACCGGGCGCCGGACGAATTGCTACGCGCCCGCTCTGTCCCCAGCCAGTCGGCGTGGTTGAAATAGGTGGCGTTGTTCGTCCACGTCGCCAGGTGACGGTCTCCGGCGTAAATCTCGGCTCTCAACCAGTTGCCGCTCGCGTTCGCCTCGGTGATCATATGCCCGGCGGCATCGTAATAATACTGCTTCACCACCGCGCCGTTTTGCAGCCGCGCCACGCGCCGGCCATCGGGGTCGTAGAGGTAACTCATTGTGGTGGCGCCGCAAACGTCGCTGCCCGGCGTCGTCTCCGGGGCCACCGAGCTCAGCCGGTTCTCAGCATCATAAGTGTAGCAGTTGAGGTTATCCATGACCAGATTCCCCGCCGCGTCGTACGTATAACCGGAGCTCGAAATCTGATTGTTCCCGTTGAATGTCAGCGACATCGGCCAACCCGGACCCTGGCCGCCATAGCAAGTATCGAAGGGTCCGCCGTTGGCGCTCAAGGTACACTCCGCGAACCCTTTGTAGTGGCCTCCGGCGGATGAAAAATGAGGACTCTTCGTCCGCCAACGGGCGGACTCAGAGTGACAGGCTATCGAGTGCGTCGCTTCTGAGGGCAACCGAACGCTAGGGCGAAGGGTGTGCGGGCGGGCGGACGCTGAAAAGCAGGTCGCTCATGGAGAAGGGCGGCGCCTGGTCGGCCGTGGGATTCGCCTGCTTGATGCGCACGATTTCCTTCAGCTCGGCGATGGATTTGTCTTTCTCGCCCAGCGCCCTGTAAGTGCCTGCTAAGGTTTGGTGCGCCTCCACCATATCGGGCCACAAGCGTAATGCGGCGTTCAAATGTTCAAGCGCAACCTGGTATTGCTTCTGCTGATAGGCGATCTTTCCTGCTAAGGATTGAATGTAGACATCATTCGGATTCAATTCCACCGCCTTCTGAACAGCCTTTTGAGCAGCGTCCAGTTCCTCGGGGCGGTCGTGGGTGATGGCGGAAGCGAGGTAGTAGTAAACATTAGGGTCGTGGGCGCCCAGCGAGATGGCGGTTTCCAGCAGCGGCAAAGCCTCCGCTGATCTCAAGCGGGTCTCCAGCGAGATTCCATGAAGCTCGTAGGGCAGGCTCCACTCCGGCCAGCGCGATTCGATCTGCGTGAGGATTCGTGTGGCGTCGTCGAATTCCTGGACCATGGCGTGGGCCATGGCCAAGGTCAGTTGCAGTTCCGGTGCGTTCGGGAGGACGCGGCTGGCTTTGTCCAGGAGCCGGATGGCGCGGTGATACTCCTTGTGCTTGATCAGGAACAGGGCGGCCTCAAAATAGAGGTCGGGGCGCGTGGGGGCAGCTTCAAAGCCGCGGTTCAAGGCCTCGGCGGCTTGTTCGGGCATCTGCATGGCGTCCAGAATCTGGGCGCGCAGCAAGAAATAATCACCTTTGCGCTGGTCAGCGGGAGTCGCGTCCAGAACCTTGAGCGCGTCCTCGGCGCTGCCAGAGTGGAAGACAGCGATGGTGAGATCAAGGCGCAAGTCCGCCGCGTCAGGATTGGCCGCCACGGCGGGTTCCAGGAATTCTCGTGCCACTGCATACTGCCCGAAGTCCAAGAGGGCCTTTCCGCAGGTGGTCAGGAGTTCCGAGTGAGGATTCAGTTTGAGCACGGTGCGAAGGGCTGCGATCGCCTCGTCGGTTTTCCCCTGGCGGAGAAGCGTCTTGCCTAATTGTACGCGGAGCGTGGGATCCTCAGGGTGAGTGATGATCGTCCTCTGGAGGTTCAGCATATACTTGGCATACTGCTGCTCCGGCGGGAGGCTGAGGAAGTCAAACAACCCGCCGTAAGGCCGCCGACGCCCTTCCTCCGGGCCCAAAGCCTGGAAGTCGGCGATGAGTTTCTCCGCTTCCGCTTTGCGATCCAGGCGAATCAGTACGCGGCTGTAGTGGGTGAGGATTTTGGGATCCTTGGGGGAGAGTTTGAAGGCGTGCTCCAAAAGTTCGCCGGCCGGCTTCCACTGGCCCAAACGCATGTAATCCTGAGCGAGGGCGTCCAGAGAGCGGAAGTCGTCAGGCTCGGTTTTGACCACCAGCTCCAGGTCCGCCAAGGAATCCTGGGTCTTGCCAAGCTGATAGTAGAGCACGCCGCGTGCGTAGCGTGCCGCATTGAACTTGGGATCGATGGCCAGCGCCCCAGTGAAGTGTTTCAGAGCTTTGTCCTGCTCGCGCACCGTCTCGCCGATGCCCAGCTCATAGAGTCCCCGCGCGTCCTTGGGGTGCTTCTGAACGTACCAGTGGAGGTCCTCGAGGCCTTGATCCAGGCTCGTCGAACGGATCAAGCAGAAGCCGCGCTCGCGACGGGCGATGTCATCCTGGGGCTGCAATTTCAGATACTGGTTGATGGCGGTGACCGCGTCGGCGTAAAAGCCCAAGTCCTGGCTGGTCTGCGCCAGGGCAAGAAGAATATCCGTGCGCTCGGGAGCCGCGTTGTGGGCTTGCATCAGCGGCACGATCGCCTCATCCGAGTGGCCTGTTTGCGTGTAGATGGTCGCCAGGTTGAAGAGGCAATCGGTGTCGTTGGGGTGCTGCCGAAGCGCCACCCGATACACCTCCAGGGCGCGATCCAGGTGGCCGGCGTGTTGCGCCGCAAGCCCCAGGTTATAGAGAATGTCGAAATTGGTAGGGTCCGCATCCAGGGCGCGAGAGAAAGCCTTCTCGGCGTCGGCAAAGCGCTGCCCATCCACAAAGGCCATACCGATGGAAAAGGCAATGCGCGGGTCATTACCGGTGCTCTTCTCGACTTCGGCAAGCAAAGTGTCAGCGGCCGCATCCTGGCCGGTCAATTTCAGCGCGCGCGCGCGCAGAATCGCCACCGGCGGCGAAGCCTGGTCCTCCGGGGTCAGCCGGCGGAGAAACTTCAGCGCGGCGGCACCTTGCTTCGCGGCCACACTCAGACGCGCCAATTGGAGATTGGCGTTGGGGTGCCGGGGCTCCGCGGCCGTCACCTTGAGGAAGGCGGCGCGCGCCTGCTCGCTCTTGCCCAGGGCCGCGTAGTGATTGCCCAGGTTGTTGAGCAAGGCGGGTGAGTTCGGCATCAGCGCCAGAGCCCGCTGGTAGGCTTTCTCCGCTTCCTCGTAGCGCTTCTGAGCATCCAAGATGACACCCAGCAGGCCCAGCGCCGCGGGATCGTTGGGAGCCTGTTTCAGCGCCCCGCGCAGAGTTTCTTCGGCAGCGCCAACCTTACCCTGTTGGAACTCCGCAGCGCTCTGCTGGAGCACGCTGCGCGGCACCTGTCGCGGCACGCTCTCGGCGGCAAGGCCTGCTGCGAAGGGAAACGCTGCGGCGAGGACAACCGGAATAATCCAACGGCAAGGCATAGCACCGAATCAGATGCGAGGGGCCGGCGCTGATTCAACCGGCGCCTCTTATTCTACTCTACAAGGCTGATGTCCCAGAGGGTTTTGGCCACAAAAAAAGGGAGGGGCGAGGAGCCCCTCCCTTGAAACTTACAGCCGGATGGCTTCAGAAATAGAGCTTCAGAGCCATCTGCATCTCCCGAGGTGTATTGACTTGGCTTTGCACATCCCCAAAATTGTCGGTGCCGAAGGTGTTAGCGACATTGCCAAATTGGGGATGGTTGAGGCCATTGAAGGCTTCCGCCCGGAACTCCAACTTGGAACCTTCGCGCAGCTTGTTCAAGGAGAATTCCTTGAACACCGAAAGAGTTGCGTTGCGGGTTCCCGGCAGGCGCACGTTGGGTTCCATGCGTGACGCGTTGCCGATGGTATAGTCGGGAGGAATAGACAGCACGTCGGCGGCGTTCGCAAAGTAGCCGTCGGTGAACCATTTGGACTTGGGGTTGACCTTTAGGGTGCCATTCTGGTTGGGATTCCCAGCACTGTAACCCCACGGGGCCGTCCCGCCGGTAGCGCCGAGGGAAATAGGCTGGCCACTGTCAAACCGCCACATGCCAGAGGTCTGCCAGCCACCCAGAAAGCCATTCAGGATGGAATTCCAGGTCCCGCCCCACCTCTTGCCTTTTCCGAAGGGGAGTTGATAGACATAACTGATTTGGAACGTTTGTGGGATGTCCCATTCGGAAAGCGAGCGCTCCAGCTTTATGTTGTTGGGGTCTCTCATGGAGCCAAATCCGCCTATCCATTCTGTGCTGGTGGAGACCGAGGAGTCGTCGATGGACTTGGAATTGGTGTAGGTCATGAGCATTGAAAGCCCATTCGACAGGCGCTTCTCCACTCTTATTTGGAGAGCGTTATAGATGGAGTTGGCCCAGGGGGGATTGGGCTGACTGATCCCGCTGAACTGCGGGAACGGCAGCATGAGATGACCCGCCTGAATCGTGGGGCCGCACATCCCGCAACCCGGAGTGTTGATGACCCCATAGTAAGGATTGGGAACGTACGTACCCATTGCGGCTCGGATGTCCGCGTTGAGGGATGCCTGTTCGATCCAGGAGCCGAAGGATTGCATCGTACCGGCCCCGTGATAGTACAGATGCGTACCCTTGGTGCCGATGTAGTTGGCTTCGAATAACCAGCTTCCCGCTAGTTGGTACTGGAAGCCCGCGCTCCAAGTCTGGGTATAGGGTGGAATATTCGAGCTCAGCAGGGGTTCGTTGATGCCCGTACCGAGGTTGGTGAGCACGCCCAGGGAGGGCCCGGTGGGCATCAACAGCCCGTCCGGCTCAGGATTGCTGATGCGGCTCCAAGGCGTTACCCCGTCTCCGTTCATGGTGGTGACCCAGCCCGTGACGGGCTCGAAGCCTTCGTTCCCAACCGGTCCTGCGCCCGTGGTCCCCCACTGGGTGGGGTTATAGAACAAGCCGTAGCCGGTACGGAAAACGAGGTTGTTGCGGAGCCGGTAGGAAATGCCTACGCGCGGTCCGATGTCCTTGAAGTAGGTATCCACGATGTGGCGCTGCTTGCCGGTCGCGAAAACAAGTCCACCCGTTGGACTTGTCACGTTGGGAATCGCAAAGGGTATGGGAACGGTGTTGTGCGCACCGTTTTCATAAACCCACGAGGATGAGTCGATCGCCGCCGGTTGGATGGGGACAGGCAGCGCCGGGTCAAGGTGGGACATGCGGTTGTACCGCTCGGTGCGTGGAATCTCCAGGTCATAGCGCAGGCCGAGATTGATCGTGAGCTTCTCGGTGGCGCGCCAGTTGTCCTGGATGAATCCGCCCCAGCGGTAGTTCTGAGTACTGAAGTGAGGAGAAATCTCGTACTCGCCCCACTGGTTGGGGCTCGGTGTGCCCGTGAGGAAACTGGCCATGGCGTCGCCGCCGCTCCAATATGGAAACTGGGAGGTGCTGTATTGGTCGTATATATACACCCCTCCAGGGGTTCCGTCTTGGAACCAGTTCATCTGTTGTACACGAAACTCACCGCCGAACTTGAGTTCGTGATGTCCCCGCATGTGGGTGAGGGTGGAGAGCAAGTGGTAGACCTGGTTGCCATTCTTATATATCGACCAGGGCTGCGCGCCAATCGATTCGGGACCGTTTGCGCTCGAGTATCCGCCGTACAGATAGATGTTCGGCGAAGCAATGGGCCCATTATCCGTGCCGAGGTAGGACGGAAGGCCAAGATCCGTGATGGGATTGAAGTCGGGAAAGTCCTGGCCGATTCCTTTGGTATCGGAAAGGCCGCGGGTGAAACCCAACGACACGTTCAGAAGCGTGCTAGGGCTAAAAGTGTGGTTGAGGCTCAAAGCGACCGATCGTGAACCCCACACCCCCGGCCCTTGCGTACAGGGATCGAGCGCGTTCCCGAAACAGTTCCAATTGTGGTAGGTGCCCCAGCCTTGGGAGTAGCGGGCGTTGAAGGCGGTCCGTTCGGTGAAGCGATGGTCGATCCGGATGTCATACTGGTTGCCGGTGTTGGTCCCAACGCCTGAGCCAGTCCAGTTGTTGTAAGGGTTACCAAAGCCGGTTGGGCCCTGCGAGCCCACGTTGGGCATGGGATAGGCCTGCATCATCTTGAAGGCCACGGGGTCGATCAGATTGCCGGGCGTGGCCGGCAGTTGGAAGCCAGTGCCATTGAGGTTGGCATTGCCCGCACTCTGGAAAGTGGCCAGATTGTTGAAAGGGATAGGCGTTTGCAGTACACGTCCGGTTCCGGCCTGGTAAACTCCAGAATAAGGATCCCAGAGTTGGCCATCCCCTTGAGAGGCGGCAGTGCTGCATATTCCGTTCGAGTCGAACGTTCCGCCTCCGCGCGCGCACAGTTCGCCGAAGTCACCTTGCCTCTCCGCGACGTCAGGCACACCCGCGTTATGAGTTACGCCGTAGTGCTCGCGAGTGCCGTCAAAGTCAAAAAAGAAGAAGGTCTTGTCCTTCTTAATGGGTCCGCCGATGCTGCCACCAAACTGGTTGCGCCGCAGGGGAGGAAGCTTGCCATTGTTGGAATTGCTGAACCAGTTGTTGGAATCCAGCTTGTCGTTGCGGAGGAACTCGTAAACGCTGCCGTGGAGGCCATTGGTTCCCGAACGCAGCACCATATTGATGTAGGTGTTGCCCGAGAAGCCTTCCTCCGCCGTGAAGTTGTTCTGCATGTAGCTCGTGGCTGTGATGCCGTCCACAAGAATCTCCGCCGTGTCGTTGCGGCCGCCGTTGGACACAAAGTTGAGGCTGGTATTGCGGCCGTACGCGGAGCCCGGCACCTGAGTTACGCCGGGAGCCAGGAACGCGAGGTCGAGGATACTGCGATCCACGAGGGGAAGATTATCGATCAAGGCTCTGTTCACTTCCTGGCCGGTGACGGAGTCTTGGGTGGAAAGCATCGGTGCGGCGCCGACCACTTCCACGGATTGCGCGGTCGCTCCCACCTCCAGGGTAACGTCCGCGGAAATCCGCGTGCCGACGTCCAGGACGATGCCGGGACGCTGAAGGGTTTTGAACCCCGGAGCTTCCACTTTCAGCGAGTAATCGCTCGGGGGAAGATTGGTGATGACATAGCGACCTACAGCATCGGTGGTCGCCGGGTAATCATACCCTTTGTTCGTGTCGGTTAGCGTGACCTTGGCCGCGGGAATAACCGCCCCGGTGGGATCTGTAATGACTCCCGTCAGAGAACCCGAGGTGACTTGTGCCCAGGCCCCGGAAGAAATTAACAGCGCGAGAAAGGTGAGGAGGATAGTAAGGTGAAGCCACCCTACACCAGTCCCGCGAGGGGAAAAGGCCCTGTTGCTGCACTGAAACCGCTTAGGCTGCATTTTCTACCTCCGTTGAACAGCCGACGCTAGAGGAGTGAGGCCATCGCTCGGGTCTGTGCCCGAGTTTGATCAATGATTTCGGCTGCGAGAATCTCGCCAGCCAAGTTCCTTACCCAACACTCCGGGGAACAATAGGCCCAAAACGTGACGCATGTCAAGTGGAAAATAAGTCCTTTCTACTATTTTTGATGGATCCCTTATACTAGGGGCTGCGAAACTTTCATCTGTCCGAGGGATGCCAAGGCATTACGTTGGGGCCAGCGCTACTGTCCTGTGCCCTGCGGAGCACGCACGAAGGGGGGGCGGTGTGAAAGCGCTCCCGGCAATCCGGAACAGTCCTGTTGAATGTCGTCACCGCATTAGGATATACACTGAAGCTGGGGAGCCAGGTGAATCTGTCCGGTGGTGGTTTCCGAGGTGCGGCATGAGGCAAACTCAGGGTGTGATCGTAGTGGTGGCGGCTATCTCTGGCATGGTTCTGTCTGGTCCTCCCGCCCAGGCTGATCATGCGGCAGCCGTGGCTGCCTATCGTGAGGGCAATGGGCTCTTCGACGAGGATCGCTTCGCCGAGGCCGTGGCGGCTTATGGCCGCGCCATCGGTGAGGATTCTCAGTACGCCGAGGCGTACCACAACTTGGCGCTGGCCAGCGAAATGGTGGATCGGCAGAAGGCTATGGCGGCTTGGCAGCGCTTCCTGGACATTGCTGCGAACCGAGAGGACCTCAAATACGACGTGGCGCGGGCCCGCGCGCGTCTTCAACTCCTGGAGTCCATGCCACGCCTTCCCGAGGCGATGCAACCCAGCCACTACGTCCCCGCGGCAGGGGACTACTATTGGACAATCTCCGCCGAATCCGAGGGCGAGGAATGGAAGGACTTTCCACTCAAAGTCTTCCTTGGCAGCGCGCCGCAGATGCAGTGGCAGGAGGGCGCGCGGGAAGCCTACGACAACTGGAGCAAGTTCTTTCCGCTGGAATTGGTGGCCCTGCCGAAAGGCGCGGACATTCGGATGGGCTGGGATGAGTCCATGTCGGAGGAAATGCATGCCGGTGAGGAGTTGGATTGGGTGCAGGTCCGCTACGAGGGAGGAAGACTGAAGGGCCGAAGGTATGCCGTGATCACGGTTGACCTGAGCCGCCGTTGGTCCAAGGACGAGATGCGGGCCATCGTCTCGCACGAAATGGGTCACGCCTTGGGGATCAAGGGCCATAGCGAGAGCAAAGGCGACATCATGTTTTGGCAGGTTCAGGAGAGGACTTACCGGGTCGGCGTCGCGGGAATCCCCCTCCCGGCCTTTTGGCGGTCGCTCGTCAAGCAGCCCAGCCAGCGGGACATCAACACGCTGATCCGCCTCTACAATTCCGCCGGGTCCAGCAAGCGATTTCGGTAGGGGGCCCCGGGCGTGCGACCCGTTGCCCTGGCGCATGGGGTGGAAATCCCGGGCGGCCCGCTTCGCCTTGACTTCGTTGCGGGCGGGGCTTAGAGTAACGCGCAACTGCAGCCGTCTGCGTCTGCAACTCGGAGTTTTCGCCGGTGGATGTTGCGCCCTCGTTCCGAGGAGGCATGATCCATGTTTTTGCTGGTGGCTTTCTCAGCCTTCGCCGTTTTCCTGGGGATTGCGGCGATTGGATTTCTCGTCCTCATCATTAGTTTCGCTTTTGGTGAGCTCTTCGACCACGCCGATCTGTTCGGCGGACACGACGCGGATTTCCACGGGGAAGCGGGGGGCGAAGCGGGCGTCAGCTTCCTCAGCAGCCGCGTCATCAGCGTTTTTGTGACCGCCTTCGGAGGCTTCGGCGCGATCGGGGTTCATCTCGGCTACAGCATCGGCGCGAGCACGGGCATGGGCCTGGCGGGTGGGCTGGTGTTTGGCGGGCTCATCTACGCCTTCGCGAGTTTTCTTTACAGCCAGCAGGCCTCGACCGACATCCGGGTCAGCGACCTGGTGGGGCACACCGGGGAGGTGATCGTGGCGATTCCCAAGGGCGGTGTCGGTCAGGTTCGTTGCGCGCTGGGCCAGAGCATGATCGAAAGAATCGCGCGCTCCAAGGATGGAGAAGAAATCGCGCTCAATACTCTGGTGAAAATCGAGGCGATCGTCGGCGAAACCGCTCTGGTGCGCCGCGCGGAATGACGGGGACCCGGCCCCCATGCCGGGCTTCCACGGGCAAGGAGGAAGACCATGTTGCCGGATCTTACGCAATTCTTCGTTCCACTGGTGGTTGTTTTCGTGGTCCTGGCCCTCATCGTGGCCATGGGCTTGTTCAGCCGCAATTACATCAAGGTGGCGCCCAATGCCGTGGCCATCTTTAGCGGGCGTAAACACCGGCTGCCTGACGGGAGTTTAATCGGCTATCGGATGGTGAGGGGTGGCGCAGCCTTCCGCTGGCCGCTGCTCGAGCAGGTCGATTACCTTTGGTTGAATGTCTTCACCATTCCGCTCGAGATCAAGCGCGCCTACACGCTCAAGGGCGTGCCGATTTCCGTGAAGGCGGTCGCCAACGTCAAGATCAAGGGCGATGACATTTCGCTTTCTGCGGCCGCCGAGCGCTTCCTCAAGATGGCGCCGGAGCAAATTCAAAGGGTCATCTTTCAGACTTTGGAAGGACACCTGCGCGCCATCCTCGGCACGCTGACCGTCGAGGAGGTCAACAGCGACCGCCAGAGCTTCGCGCAGAAGTTGACTTCCGAAGCTACTCAGGACTTGCAGCGCATGGGCATCGGCGTGGACGTCCTGACGATCCAGGAAATCAGCGACGAGGAAGGGTATCTCGACGCGCTGGGCAAAAAGCGCACGGCGGAAGTGAAGCGCGACGGTACGATCGGCGAGGCCGAAGCCACTCGCGACTCCAAGATCAAATCTGCGCTGGCGATGCAGGAAGGCGAAAAGGCCAAATTCGACGCGGACGCCAATATCGCTGCGGCGTCGCGCGACTTCCAGGTGAAACAGGCGCAGTTCCAGGCCGAAGTGGAGATTGAAAAGGCCAAGGCCACCCAGGCTGGTCCCCAGGCGGACGCCAAGGCCCGGCAGGCCGTGGTGGCGGAAGAAGTCCGCATCGAGAAATCGCGGACGCAGGAACAGATTTCGGTCCAGGAACAAGAAGTTCTGCGCAAGCAAAAGGAACTCGAGGCCACCGTCGTACGGCCCGCGGAGGCAGAGCGGCAAGCCGCCATTCTCCGCGCGGAAGCGAAGAAGCAGGCCGCCATCCTCGAGGCCGAAGGCCAGAAAAGCGCGCAGATTGCCATGGCCGAAGCCCAGCAGCAAAAGCTCAGGCAGGAAGGCATGGGCCGCGCGGCGGCCGTCGAGGCCGAGGGCCGTGCCGAAGCCGCGAAGATCGAAGCGATGGGACTCGCGCAGGCGCGCGCCATCGAGGCGCAGGGCGTGGCCGAGGCGCAGGCGATCTTGAAAAAGGCCGAGGCGTGGAAGCAGTTCAACGACGCCGCAAAGCTGCAGACCATTCTCGAGAAACTTCCGAGCGTCCTGCAGGCTTCGGCGGGAATCTTTGGAGCCGTGGCCGCGCCCCTCGGTAATATCGACAAGGTTGTGGTCATTGAGCAGGGCAACGGGTCGGGCACAGGCGACGGCACGGGCGGCATCGGCCGCATCGCCAAGACCGGCCCCGCGCTCGTCTTCGGCCTGCTTCAGCAATTGCAGGCGCTCGGCCTCGATCTCCCCACCGTCCTGCAGCAGCTCGGTGCGGGCGACGGCAGCAAGGTCGCCGAAGCCGCAAAAGCGCCGGTCGAAGTGGTCGGGAAAAAGCCAGAAGCCAGAATTCAGAAGCCGGAAGGATGAATGGTGAATTCTGAATTGTGAATGACGAAGGACAAGGGACAAAGGACAAACGACTGGCAACTGCCAACTGCCAACTGACGACTGACAACTGACGACTGACAACTGACAACTGAAAACCGATCACCGCCCCATGGACTCCTACCATCCTTCCGCCAAACTTCGCTCCGAGCACGCCGACGCGCTGGTTGTCCATTGCAGTGATCATCGCCTCCAGGGAGTGCTGCAGGAGTTCCTCAACAACGGGCTGAAGCTCAGTGGCAACTACGATGTGCTGGCGATTCCCGGCGGGCCGCAGTGCCTGACGCTGGTGGAATACCTTCCCAAGTTCTCCTGGGCGAGCGGGAAGTGGTTCCGCTTCTTAATCGAGAAGCACGACCTGAAGCGGCTGATCCTGATTGCCCACCAGGACTGCGGTTGGTACCATGAGTTGCCGTTTCATCTCTTCGGGTCCACCGACCCACGCACGCGGCAGGAAGACGACCTGCGGCGCGCGCGGCGGACCCTGACCTCACAATTTCCCCAAGTTCGTGTGGACCTCTTTTACGTCGCCTGGGACGCAGACCTTCGCGTCGTCATCGAACCCGTAGCCGGCTGATGCCCACTCTCCTTCAGATCGCTTACCACGGCGCCATGGTTCTGCTGATGCGACTGCTGATCGGCCTGGAGCGGCAGCACTCGCAGAAAACCGATGAGCCCCTCTTCGCGGGCTTTCGCACCTTTCCGGTCATCGCCCTGACCGGCTTTCTCTCCGGCCTGCTGGCGCGCGCGGGATATCCGTGGGTCCTGCCCGTGGCGCTCGCCGGGGTCAGCGCCATCGCCGTCGCCGCCTATATCGTCACCGCGCAGGGCCGGCATAAAGGGTCCACGACGGAACTCGTCGCCATCCTGACCTTCATCTTCGGCGCGCTCGCCGCGTTCGATTACCTGATCCCCGCCGCCATTTTTGCCGTGGTCACGACGTTGCTGCTCTCCATGAAGGCGCCGCTGCACGAGTTGGCGGAAAAGATTCAGGAGGGCGAGATCTACGCGATTCTCAAATTCGGCATCGTCACGGTCATCGTTCTGCCCCTCCTGCCGGACCGCGCCTACGGCCCCTTCGAGGTTCTCAACCCGCGGCTGGTCTGGTGGATGGTCGTCCTCATTTCCGCGGTCAGCATGCTGGGCTACGTGCTGATGCGGTTCCTCGGCGCGCGGCAGGGAATCGCCGTCACCGGATTGCTGGGCGGGCTCGCCTCGAGCACGGCGACGGCGTTCGGGCTTTCGCAGAAGGCGCGCGAAGCCAGCTCGGCCGCCGCTCGCTATTTCGCCCTGGGAATCCTGATCGCCTCGACCATCATGTTCATTCGCGTGCTGGTCCTGACCGTGGTGATCGACCCGAGCCTGGCCCGCCGACTCCTTCTCCCCATCGCCCTCCCCACGTTGCTGGGTGTGGGGCTGGCGATCCTCCTGTGGCGTAAGAAGGGCGACGAGGCGGAAGCTCGCCTGGAAGTCAAGAACCCCATGGAGCTGAGCCGGGCCCTGCAGTTTGCCGCGCTCTTCGCCGTGGTGTTGTTTGTGGCCACCGCCGCGCACTATTATTTCGGCTCCGCGGGTGCTTACGCGGCGAGCGCCATCGCCGGGTTGACGGATGTGGACGCCGTCACCGTTTCGATGGCTCGCCTTGCCCACGAAAGCGTTCTTAGCCCCACCACCGCCAACGCTTCCATTCTGCTCGCCTGCTCGATGAATACCCTGGTGAAGGGCGGAATCGCCATGGTCATCGGCGGGCAATCCCTGCGGAAAGTTATTCTTCCCGTGTTTTCCGCGCTCTTTGTGGCCAGCCTCGCCGCGTGTCTCGTGGTCGCCTATCGCTGACTTCTCGCGCGCCTCGCGCTCTCGCACGGCAGTGCCCGCGAGGCCTCGAGGCCGCTCACCAACACGAGGAGGTGCGGATGTTTTTCACCAGGAGATTCTTCCTCGGCTTGGGAGTAGGAATTGCCATTACCGTCGTCGTCTTGGACATTTGGGGACGCTATCTGGTCCGCCAGGAAGTGTATCTGGCGCAGCCGAGGCTGGTGCAACCCTTCAACCGGGCGACCCTGCCCGTGCGGCCCCAGTCATCTCAGGGGCTGGGGCAACCATGGCTGCCCACTGCTCCCAACGCAGCGAATGACGACTGGGTGCTGCGACCGCTTGGCGGACAACCGACATCACTCGCACAACTCAAGGGGAAGGTCGTGTTCCTGAATTTTTGGAGCACTACCTGCATGCCCTGCATCGCGGAGATGCCGGGTATCGAAGCTCTGCACAATTCCCTGAAGAACGAACCAGTCTCGTTTCTTGCTGTGACGCAAGACGACGAGAAGTCGGTCCGTGCATTCCTGCGGGAGTACCCAATAGCCGTTCCAGTTTATTTGGCGGGCCGAGATGTTGCGGCGGACCTCACGCCGGGCGGTCTTCCAACCACGTTTATCCTGGATCGCGAGGGCGCCGTGGTCTATCGGGAAGTGGGCGCAGCGAATTGGGACGACGACCGAGTCCGAACTTTCATTCGCGGTTTGACAGGACAATAGAACTCGTGAGTTTGAAGGTCGAGCCTGCCGATGTTGGCTGCGCCCGACGGACAACTGACCACTGACAACTGACCACTGACTACTCACTACTTCTTTCCCGCGGTGACGCCGGGCCAGTCGTCGGTGCGGAAGGGATACGCCGGTAGGCCGCTCTTGCCGTACAGGCTGCACTGGGGATTATCCGCCCAGGCGTAGCGCACGGCGACGGGGCGCGGGACCTGCGCGCTGCGCACGAGAATTGTATCTCCCGAAATCTTCGCCTCGGCGGGAACGAACTTGCGGTCTTCGCCGGCGATTTCAAAGCCTGTGAGTGTTTTCCCCGCGCCTTTGGCGACCAGGCCGCCACTCACGTGCTTGAAGATGATACGAATGGCGGCGCCTTCGGTTTTCATCGAACCATATATCGGCCCGGCATAGACCACGTCCTTGCCGTAGGTGATCGCCTCGGCGGCGAGCGCGAGGCGGCGTCCCAACTCCTGCTTGTTCTTCGGATGGATGTCATTCGGGTCGCCGATGTCCACCGCCGTCGCCATGCCCGCATTGGGCAACGACCAAGCCATGAACTGAGCCTCGCGCAATTCGGCCCAGGAAGTCTTCGGCGCGTAGTCCTGAATGTAGTTGGCGAGCTGGACGAAGAGAAATGGAAAATCGCCCTCGCCCCAGGCGCGTCGCCAGTCCTCGATCATCGCCGGGAAGAGCTTGCGGTATTGATAAGCGCGGTCGGCGTTGGACTCGCCTTGATACCAGATTGCGCCACGAATCCCGTACGGAATCAAGGGCGCGATCATGGCGTTGAAAAGCCCCGAGGCGCGCCAGGAGTTGCTGCGCGGGTCGTCGGGGAATTGGGGAGGCGGCGGGGCGACCTTGCCTTGGGCCTCGGCCTGGCGGGAGGATTCGTCCCATTGCGTGAGCTGCTCGAGGTATTTGTCGAGCAGTTGCGGATACCCTGCCAGCTTTCCCTGCCAGGATTTCGTAATGTTTGCCAGGTCGGAGTCGCCGGCGAGCGCCTGTTCGCTCGTCCACGCTTCCGCAGGCGTGCCACCCCACGAAGTGTGAATCAGCCCCACGGGCACCCTGAGCGCTTCATGAATCTCCCGGCCGAAGAAGTATCCCACGGCGGTGAATTCGCCCACCGTTTCCGGCGTGGCAACAACCCACTGGCCAATGACCTCGGATTGGGGCTTGCCCGCCACCGCCTTTTTGACGGCGAAGTGCCGAATCAGCGGGTAGTTACCTGCAGCGATTTCCTGCTTGGCGTTGTCGACTCCGCCCCAGGCGCGCGGGCTGTTGCCCACGGCCATCTCCATGTTCGACTGGCCGGAGCAGATCCAGACCTCGCCGACCGCCACGTCGTGAAGCGTCACCGTGTTCTTGCCGGCTACTGTCATCTCGAAGGGCCCGCGGGCCTCGAGCGGACCAAGTTCCACCTTCCAACGGCCCGCGCTGTCCGCGATCGCTTGCGCGCTTGCGCTGCCGAGTGTCACCCTTACCTGTTCGCCGGGGTCGGCCGTTCCCCAGACGGGAGCTTTGACGCCGCTTTGCAGGACCATGTGATCGCTGAAGAGGGCAGGGAGCTTCACCTCCGCGCGCGAGACTGTACTGACGGATGTCAGAACGAGTAGAAGAGCAAGGGTTCTAAGCGCGAATCGCATGATGGGATTCTCCTTGACAAGATGAAAGGTCAGTTGGACCGGCAGGCCGTGCGCCCGGCCGCCGCGATGTTAGCGGCCAATGTCCCGCGAGGCAAGCGCCATTTCGCAACACAAATCGTGCTTGCTTCGAGCCTGCTCGTGAGCCGCATCGTGGGACGTCCAGTAGGGATAAGGGGAGGCCGCTCGCTTGCGGCGTCATCGCCTTGCCTTGATCTCTTTCAAGCGCTGGGCGGGTTCGGATTTCTTGTAGTACTCATCGAGTGGATAGCACCCGGAAGGCAATCCATTCCGGGGCGCAGTGGTGCAATCGCTGAAGGTCCGGCAGATGCGGGAGCGGTCAACCGGCCGGCCCGCGAGGATATCGCGGAATAGCTCCGGATAAGTCAAGACCATGCGGCCCACGCCCACCAAGTCGGTCCAACCCTCACGCACCGCCGCCTGCGCCACATAAGGCAAAAAGTCCTGCAAATAGCTGTAAGCTGTCCCTACGATGATCAGCCGCGGGAATTGTTGCTTCAGTCGCCGCGCCATGTCCATCTGGCGCGCCACGCCCACCAA
>JAIQGB010000148.1 GCA_020072905.1 Terriglobia bacterium
CCTCAATGCAGCCGTCGCATTTGGCGATGAGGGAGCAGCCGATGGCAATCAACTCCTTGGTTTTCAAATCAAGGGCGCTCGGCGCGTAGTAGCTGTCTTTGTAGAATTTCAGGTAGATACCGCGCAATCGCGGCTCAATCATGCTCATCGAACGCGGAGGCCGCTTGGCCTTGCCGCGCTTCTTGGTCGCCATACTGGATCCTCGCTCCTGGGAGTTGGAACATTACGGGAATACACACCGGGTCTTCAAGCCCCGCGCAAAACGAAAATATTAGCATAGCCCGCGCGGATAGGACGGACGAATGTGCGGGAGGGGTAGTCCGCCAGGGGCGCTCGTGTCGTTTTCCCGAAGAAAGCGACACGTCCGCGGCATGTCATTCTGAGCGTAGCGAAGAATCTGCATTCTCCATCCAACTGAAACAACTGCAGATGCTTCGCCTCGCTCAGCATGACAGCGTGGCCTCAACATGTGCCACCTGTTTCTACACCAGGAGGCTAGCTGGCTCCCCACGGCCGGCAGTAAACGATTCAAGAGGGAATCTCAGCGCTCGATGCCGGCGGTTTCGACGGGAGCGGCCTTCTCGGTAATGGCCACCTCCGGGATCTCCAGGCGGATGGCCGTCCCCTTCCCCGGCGCGCTGTCGATGGCGAAGCTGAATTCCTGACCGTAGAGGGCCTTGAGACGTTCGCGGACGTTGCGGATGCCGATGCCGGAATCAAAGCTCTCCGGCGGGCGATTGTCGGGGAATCCCATGCCGTCGTCGATTACTTCCACCGCCAGCCGGCCGTTCTGCCGGCGCGAGCGAAGCGTGATGGTGCCGCCTTCGATCTTGGGCCCGATGCCGTGGCGGATGGCGTTTTCGACGAGCGGCTGGAGGATCATACTGGGAACAATCAAGTCGAGCGTGCCCGGGTCAATCTCTTTGCGGATCTGCAGTTTGTCCTTGCCGAAGCGCACGACCTCGATGTCCTGGGTCTTGAGGCGGCGGCGGAGGATGTTGGAGAGTTTCAGGACGACCTTGCGCGCCGTGTCCGGGTCGAAGCGCACTAGCGAGGAAACCGTGTTGAGGGTGTTGAAAAGAAAGTGCGGATTGATCTGGCTGATGAGGGCATCGACGCGCGCCTGCATGAGCAGGCGTTCCTGCTCCTCCAGCTTCCGTTCGATGCGGGTGTTGTTCCAGATACGCACCGGCAGGCCGACGCCGATCGCCGTGCCCAGTACGATCAATGCCTTTCCCCACCACTGTGGGGCGTCCAGGTAGAAGAGCCTGCCGTGGGCCATGTGGCCAAAGGTCATGCGGGCGATTTCCAGGATGACGCAGATGAGGAAGAAGAGGACCTGCCAGTCCATGGCGGGATGCTGGAAGCGCCGCTTGATGGAGCGATAAAGGCTGAGATCGATGAACGGAGAGAATTTCCAGACTTCTTCTTTGTCAGGACAGACCCAGCGTGCCGACCCGGCTGCCACCGCGCAAAGGACCGCCACCGGCGTCGCCAGGATCTCGTGGCCGATCAGCACCGCCGGCAGGCTGACCATCGTTCCCACCACCAGCCCCACAATCGTGCCACCCAGCAGTCCCGATACGACGGTCATTTCCAGACTCAGGTCGATGCCCTGGTAGCGCGCCAGCAAGCGCGTCAGAACACCGAGCATAAATGGCACGCCCAAGAAGGCGGCGAAAACGAGTTTCTGCCGCGGGGAGCGCTGCTCCTCGAACAACAACCGGCGGAACTGACCAAAGCGGGCGATGATGCTCGCCAGCGAGGCGATCACGCCCAGCTTGATGAGCAGGGTAACAAGAATCAGTGCGGGTGAGTTGTAGAGAGTGGGATTCATCGTCGGAGTGCGCTCCACGGGCACGCCACGAGCGCCGCGGCTCCTGCTCAGCCGCCGCCCACAAAGTGTACCACTTCCAGACGGTCTCCGGCCTCAATCGACGTGCCATCCCACCGGCTGCGGGGGACGATTTCCAGATTCCGCTCCACGGCCACGCGGTCCGCAGGGAATTGCAGTTGCTTCAGCAGGCCGCTTACGGTCAGACCTGCGGGGATTTCTCGCTGCTCGCCGTTAAGCTGGATGGTGATCAAACGCCGGCCTCCACGTCACGGCTTCGCGGCGGAGGGTGTGGGGGGCCGAATCTCGCCGGCGCGGATACGGGCGATAATCTGCCGGTGCTGGTCCTCCAGCAGGCGCTTGAACTTTTCGTCCGTGTATTCGGGTGACTTGACGAAGTCCAGGTAGGATGTCTTTAGAGAGTGGATAACAGCACCATGCATGTAGACGGCGGTCTCGACGCCCCCTTCTTTCCGCGGTTCGGTCTGAACGTGATACACGACGCCGTTATGCTTGATATCGGTGTTAAAGCCTATCACCATGGGCCGCGCCCCGCCTCGGGTGGTAAAGAAAGATTGTCCCGATCTTGCGAAGATGTTAATGGCTGGCGGCGCGCCTGGCAAGAAAAAACTTGACACACTTATTTTGGGCTTCGTATAGTGAAAACTTAAGGGATACCCGGATTGCCTCTAAGAGATTGAAATGCTAGAGCCTTACCTTCCGGTGCTGGTGCACTTCCTGGTCGTCGCCGCACTGGCCCTGATGATCCTTGGTCTATCCGCTTGGGTCGGTGTGAAGCGCCCTTCGCGTGAGAAGCTGGCGCCTTACGAGTGTGGAATGCCGCCCGTCGGGGATGCCCGCGAGCGGTTCTCCATCAGCTTTTATCTGGTCGGCATGCTCTTCATCCTTTTCGATGTGGAAGTGGCGTTTCTCTTTCCCTGGGCGGTCGTTTACAAAAGCTTAAAGTGGTTTGGCTTCCTCGAGATGCTTCTGTACATCGCCATCTTGCTGGCGGGCTATGTTTACATCTGGAAGAAAGGTGCCCTGGACTGGAGCCGCTAGGCGGGGCTCATGACGACGGGCGGCCGCCCCGGCGGCTTCCGGGCGCTCAGCCGTTAGCCCGGACCTTCGTGGAGCCCGGCGGAGTGTCAAGGCCGACAGTACAAAAGGCCGGGTCGGGGAACGAAGCCGCTTGAGGATACAGCAAAGACCGGGCCCGCTCTCAGCCGGACGCCGATCCTGTCTATGCCGGAATCACTCGACAATCACCCTGTCCTCGTGAGGCTGCGAGAGTTCGACCCCGAAGCCGTCGAGGAGGCGCGCGAGTTTCGCAGCGAAGTGACCCTGTACATCCGCAAGGGTCGCCTGCGGAGCATCTGCGAAATCCTGCGCGACGCGCCGGGGCTCAACTTCAAATACCTCTCCGATGTAACGGCGGTTGACCTTTATCCGAACGAGCCGCGGTTCGAAGTGGTCTACCACCTGCTCGCCCTCGATACATTCCGTCGCCTGCGGCTGAAAGTCCGCCTCCCCGGCGACGCCCCCCGGGTGGATTCGGTGGTGCCGGTGTGGCCCGGCGCCAACGCTTTCGAGCGCGAAACGTTCGACCTGCTGGGCATTCGCTTCGAAGGCCATCCCAACCTGTCCCGCATTCTCCTGCCAGAGGAGTGGGAGGGGCATCCCCTCAGGAAAGACTACCCGACGACGGGATATCGCTAAATGGCCGTCACGCTCGAGAAAATCCCCGGGCAGGAAGAACGGGTCATCCTCAGCATGGGCCCGCAGCATCCCTCCACTCACGGGGTGCTGCGCTTGGTTCTGGAACTCGATGGCGAGACCGTCATCCGAAGCCTGTTTGACATCGGCTATCTGCACACCGGATTCGAGAAGTCCTTCGAGGCCCTCACCTACTCTCAGGGCATCACCCTGACGGACCGGATGGATTATCTGGCGCCGCTCTCCAACAATCTGGGTTTCTGCCTGGCCATCGAGAAACTGCTCGACCTGGAAGCCCCACCGCGCGCCCAGTGGACCCGCGTGCTGCTCACCGAACTCACGCGCATCCAGAGCCACCTCGTTTGGCTCGGGTCGCACGCGCTCGAGCTGGGTGCGATGTCGGTATTCCTCTACTGTTTCCGTGAGCGCGAAGACATCCTGCGTATTTTCGAGTTGGTGTCCGGCCAGCGGATGATGACCAGCTACTTCCGCGTCGGCGGACTGGCCTTGGAGCCGCCCCTCGGCTGGCTGCGCCGCGTGGAGAAGTTCGTGCAGATGTTCCCGGCACGCCTGCAGGAGTACGAGGATCTTTTGACGAAGAATCCCATCTGGCTCAAGCGCACCGTGGGCATCGGAACGATCTCCGCCGAGGACGCCGTCGCGCTGAGCCTCTCCGGGCCGTCGCTGCGCGCCTCGGGCGTCAACTGGGACATCCGCAAAGCCGAGCCGTATTCGAGCTACGAGAAGTTTCAGTTCAACGTGCCGACGCGGCCCGAGGGCGACGTTTACGCCCGCTATCTGGTGCGCATGGATGAAATGCGCGAGTCGCTCAAAATCGTCCGGCAAGCCATGGAGGGAATGCCCGAAGGGCCGATTAAGGCCAACGCGCCGCACGTCGTGCTCCCCGACCGCGAGAGCATGAAGACTTCCATCGAGGCTTTGATTTACCACTTCAAGCTGGTGACGGAAGGTTTCCATCCGCCCGTCGGCGAGGTCTATCAGACCATCGAATCGCCGCGCGGGGAAATCGGTTTCTACATCGTCAGCGACGGCTCGCCCAAGCCCTACCGCTGCCATGTGCGCGCGCCCTCATTTGGGAATTTGACGACGCTCCTTAAGATCATCGAGGGCCGGCTGCTCGCTGACGTGGTGGCTTGCATCGCCAGTCTGGATACGGTGTTGGGAGAAATCGACCGATAGCGAGGTGAGCCGGCGAGTTTCGATTTTCCAGTTTCGAGTTTCTTCTCCCACGGATCATGCTTTCAGACGCGCTAAAACATAAATTCGACACAGTGATTGCCCGCTACCCGCTTAAGCGCTCGGCCATCGTGCCGCTGTTGCTGTTTGCGCAGGACGAAATCGGCCATGTCTCCGACGAAGCCGTCGAGGAGATCGCCCGGCGCGTCGGGGTCAGACCCATCGAAGTGGTCGAGGATATCGGCTACTATTCCATGCTCCACCGCAAGCCGGTGGGCAGATATCACTTCCAGGTCTGCACGAACATCTCGTGCATGCTGCGGGGCGGCGAGGAGATCTTCGCGCACTGTGCGAAGAAACTGGGCATCGGACACAAGCAGACCACCCCGGACGGTCTGTTTTCGCTCGAAGAGGTCGAGTGCCTGGGCGCCTGCTGCGGCGCGCCAGCCATGCAGGTGAACTACGATTATTACGAAAACCTGACGCCGGAGAAGATTGACGAGCTGATCGAGAAACTGAGAAGGAAGGATCAAGGATCTAGGATTAAGGATTAAGGTAAAGACGCGGGTCGTCGCCGGTCACGCAGCTTTCTGGCCTTGATCCTTGATCCTGAATCCTCGATCCTAGCCAGTCGACATATGGCTGATTACAGGAATCCGATGCGGGGCAATCCGCTGGAGGTGAAAATCCTCACGCGGCGGTTCGGCCTTCCGAATTCAGCCTCGATTGACGTCTATCTGGCCAACGAGGGCTATCAGGCGCTCAAGAAAGCCCTCGCCATAAAGCCCGACGACGTTATCAACGAGGTGAAGAAGTCCGCCTTGCGTGGCCGCGGCGGCGCGGGATTCAACGCGGGCATGAAGTGGGGCTTCGTTCCCAAGCAAGCGAACAAGCCCAAGTACGTCGTCTGCAATGCCGACGAGAGCGAACCCGGCACCTGCAAGGACCGCGTGCTGATGGAATACGACCCGCACCAGCTCCTCGAAGGCATCGTCATCGCCGGCTACGCGATCCAGTCTCACCAAGGATACATCTACATTCGCGGCGAGTATCGCTACCTGATGGAGATCGTGGACCACGCGATCGCCGAGGCCTACGCGCGCGGCTACCTGGGCAAAAACATCCTCGGCTCCGGTTTTGATTTCGACCTTTGCACCCATAGCGGCGCGGGCGCCTATGAATGCGGCGAAGAAACGGCGCTGCTCAATTCGCTCGAAGGCCTGCGCGGCTACCCACGCGTCAAGCCGCCCTTCCCTGCCGTCATCGGCCTCTACGGCTGTCCGACGATTATCAACAACGTCGAGACACTTTCCAACGTTCCGCACATCGTCTTGCAAGGCGGCGACTGGTACGCCAAACTCGGCACGCCCAACAACGGCGGGACGCGCCTCTTCTGCCTGAGCGGCCACATCGAGCGCCCGGGCATCTACGAGCTGCCGATGGGTTTCCCCCTGGGCCGTATGATTGAGGAAGTGGGCGGCGGCGTTTGGCGCGGCAAGAGACTGAAGTGCGTGATTCCGGGTGGCTCGTCCTGCCCGGTCCTCACGGCCGAGGAGATTGATGTGCCCATGGACTTTGACTCGCTCACCAAGATCGGCTCGATGCTCGGCTCAGGCGGCGTGGTGGTTCTTGACGAAGATACCTGCATGGTGAAAGCCGCCTGGCGCATCATGAAGTTCTACGCACACGAGTCGTGCGGCTAGTGCATACCCTGCCGCGAAGGCACCTCGTGGCTGGAGACGCTGCTCGAGCGCCTCCACACGGAAGGCGGAGCGCCCTAAGACCACGACAACGCGCCGCCGCGGCAATGCCGATGATCAGCATTTTGAAGAAATTCCCCCACGAGTTCGAGGAGCACCTGCGTGTCGGAGCGTGCCCCTACGAGAAGAAGACCGTGACAGTCGGATGAGCCGAGGTCTGCGGCGCGCCGGAATTCGTCCAGCACGCCAACATTGAGATGGTTGACCTGATAAAACTCACCATCGATGGCAAGCCCGTCGCCGTTCCCCCGGGGACCCTGCTCATTGACGCGGCCAAGCAGATGGGGATCGAGGTCCCGTCCTTCTGCTACTACCCCGGGCTCTCCCTCCAGGGCGCGTGCCGAATGTGCCTGGTGGCGATCGAGAAGATGCCCAAGCTGCAAACCGCCTGCACGACGGTGGTGGGGAACGGAATGGTCGTCCATACCGAGACGCCGGAAGTCGCCAACGCCCGCAAGGCGATGCTGGAATTCCTGCTCACGAACCACCCGCTCGACTGCCCGGTTTGCGACAAGGGCGGTGAGTGCGAACTCCAGGACGCCGTCTTCCGCTACGGCGCCGCGGAAACGCGCTTTCTCGAAACCAAGCAGCACGAAGAGGAGAAGAAATTCTCAAGCCTCGTTTATTACGACCGCCCGCGCTGCATTCTCTGCTACCGCTGCATCCGCGTGTGCGACGAGGGCATGGACGTCAACGCTTACGGGATCGGCTTCCGCGGCGCGCACAGCGAGATCATTCCCAATCGCGGCGAGCACTTGGAGTGCGAGGAGTGCGGCGCCTGCATCGACATCTGCCCGGTCGGTGCGCTCACCAGCGGCACCTATCGCTACAAGACCCGCCCCTGGGAAGTCACTTACACCGGCACGGTCTGCAACCACTGCGGCGATGGCTGCAAGACCACGCTTTCCGTGCGCAACAACGTCGTGATCCGCGCCAACAATCGCGACCACTCCGGCGTCAACGGCGAGTTTCTCTGCGTCAAGGGACGCTTCGGCTGGGACTTCGTCAACAGCGAGCAGCGGCTGACCTCGCCGCTGATTCGGAAGAACGGAAAGCAGGAAGAAGCGAGCTGGGAGGAGGCTCTGGCGCACACCGCTGAGCGTTTGCAGGCCGTGCTCGCCCAGCACGGGCCCGGTGCCGTCGCCGTGATCGGCTCGAATCGCACGACGAACGAGGAGAACTACCTTCTCCAGCGCTTTGCGCGCTCGGTACTGGGCACGAACAACCTCGATCATCACCGCACGGCCGATTTCTCTTCGCTGGTCCGCGCGCTGACGGAAGCTGGCGCTGCGGACCGCCACGCAACGATCGAAGAGATCGGCGCGGCGAGCAGCATCCTGGTGATCGGCAACGATCCCACGCACCAGCATCCTTTGATCGCCTACCAGGTCCGCCAAGCGGTGCGGCAGCATGGCGCGCGCCTCTACGTCGTGAATGCCGGTGAAATCAAACTGCGCCGGCAGGCGAGCCAATATCTCCAGGTCAGCCCGCGCGGTGAAGCGGAGGCCGTTCGCGCTCTGGCCGGTCAAGTGACGGCGTCACAAGACCTGTGCACGGGCGAAGCCGAGGCGCTCCCAACCTTCGCCCAAGCGCTCACGAAAGAATCGGACACGGTCGTCATTTTCGGCGACGAGATTCAAGGCCAGGGCGTCGGCGACCTGGTGCGCTGGGGGTTGACGCTTTCCGGCCGCACCCGATTCGTGGCGCTCGGCGATTACGCCAACTCGCGCGGCGCGGCGGACATGGGCCTGTTCCCTGACACACTGCCCGGCTATCAACCTTTGTCGAGTGAAGCGGCACGCCAACAATTTGAATCCGCTTGGGGCAGCAACCTTCCCACCACCAGCGGCCGGAACCTGCGTTCCATTCTGGAGGGAATCCGTGCGGGGGAAATCAAGGCGCTGCTCGTTTTCGGCGCCAACCCGGTGCGGACATTCAAACTCGAGAAGGCTGCGTTCGCCGGCTTGCAGTTCCTCTTTGTCGCCGAGTTGTTCCGCACGGAGACAGCGGAATTTGCGGACATCGTCGTACCGGCCACGAGTTTCGCCGAGAAATCCGGGACCATGACCAACACCTGCGGCCAGGTCCAGGCTTTGAAGAGGACCATGCGCAAAGCCGGAACTCGAAGCGATCTGGAGATTCTGCTCGCGCTCGCGCGTTTGTTCGGCCAAAAGTGGCCGTATCAATCCTCGGAAGACGTCCTGCGCGAAATCATCGCCTTGGTCCCGGGCTACGGCATTCCGCTGCCCGGTCTGCTGGTGGGGCACGCCGTGGCGACTCGCCCCGAGGGCGCGCCGCCCCCGCTCGAGCGCCCGGACCTGGTTTTCTCTTCGCGCGATTCGCTCTTCACTTCCGGCACGCTCAGCCGGTACAGTTGGGCGCTGAATTCGGTGGACGAAGCCAAGAAACCCTATGGCCACGCTTTCTGATTTCCCTCTGCTCTTGCTCGCCACGCTCGCCAAAGTGGTCGTGGTCTTGGTGGTTCTGCTCACGACGATTGCTTACACTGTGTGGCTGGAGCGGAAAGTCGTCGCGCACATCCAGTCGCGCTGGGGACCGTACCTGGTCGGCCCGCACGGCCTGCTCCAGCCCGTGGCGGACGGGCTGAAGTTCCTCTTCAAGGAAGATATCATTCCTGACCAAGTTGATCGGCTCATTTTCTGCCTCGCGCCGCTCCTCGCCTTCACGCTGGCCTTCCTTTCGATTTCCGTGATTCCCTTTGGGGAGTCAGTCACCCTCGCCGGTCACACGATTCCGCTGCAGATTACGGACCTGAACGTCGGATTGCTCTTCATCCTGGCGGTGACTTCGCTGGGCGTTTACGGTGTGGCGCTGGCCGGGTGGTCTTCGAACAGCAAGTTCCCGCTTTTCGGCGGCCTGCGTTCCTCGGCGCAATTGATCAGCTACGAGCTGACGTTGGGCCTGGCGGTGGTGGGCGTGGTGATGATCGCCGGCAGCCTCAGCCTGCGAGAGATCGTCGAGCAGCAGCACGGTCTCTGGAACATCTTCAAGCAGCCGCTCGGCTTCCTGCTGTATTTCACCGCGGCGATTGCCGAAACCAATCGCACTCCGTTCGATTTGCCCGAAGCGGAATCGGAACTCGTGGGCGGCTATCACACCGAATACAGCAGTTTCAAATTCGCCATGTTCTTTATGGCCGAGTACGCCAACATGGTGACGGTCTCTTGCCTGGCGACGTCGCTTTTCTTCGGAGGCTGGCTCGGCCCGGTTTTCGGGCCGCCAATCGTGAGGTCGCTTTTGCCAGTTGTCTGGTTTGCCCTCAAGGTCCTGACGTTTCTGTTCGTCTACATCTGGATCCGCGGCACGCTCCCGCGGTTCCGCTATGACCAGCTCATGAATTTCGGTTGGAGGTTTACGCTGCCGTTGGCGTTGCTGAATGTCCTGGGAACGAGCCTGATCGTGGCCTGGCGGAGTGCTTAGATGGTCGCTCCTCTCTTCTACATCTTCGCAGGATTGGCCATCGCCGCAGGGCTGAGCGTGGTCTTGCAGCGGACGCCGGTCTATAGCGCGCTTTCGCTGATTCTGGTGCTGTGCTCGCTGGCGGTGATTTATCTGCTGCTGGGCGCGGAGTTTCTGGCCGTGGTCCAGGTGATCGTCTACGCCGGCGCCATCATGGTGCTCTTTGTATTCGTCATCATGCTCCTCAATGCGCGCGCGGAAACGCCCACCGACCGCAGCCGTTTCGCGCGCTGGCTGGGGCTGCCGCTGCTCGCCGCGTTCCTGGGCGAAGTCCTGTTCGTCGTGCTCGCCCATTTTGCCGACACGCCGCTCTCCTCCGGCGAAGCTTTCGACGGGGGGCCACGCGCCGTGGGCGAACTGCTTTTCCGGAATTACGTTCTGCCTTTCGAGGTCACTTCGATTCTGATTCTCGTTGCCATCATGGGCGCGGTGGTGCTGGCAAAGAAGCAACTCTGAGGGAAGAGGGATGGTCCCTGTTTCGCACGTGCTGGCTTTGAGCGTCATTCTGTTCGGCCTGGGCGCCGCGGGATTCATCGTGCGCCGGAACATCATCACCATTTTCATGTGCATCGAGCTGATGCTCAACGCCGTGAATCTGGCGTTCATCGCCTTTTCTCGTTACCTGGGAAACCTGGACGGTCAGATTTTCGTGTTCTTCGTCATCGTCGTCGCCGCAGCCGAGGCAGCGGTGGGATTGGCCATCATCATCGCCGTACAACGCAATCGCCAGACGCTCAGCATCGACGACCTGGATTCCATGAAGATGTAATCGCAGAGGAGATTTGACGGCCCGGCCGGTCCGGCCACCAGCATGGAACTGCTCCTTGTGCTTATTCTGATCCCGCCGCTCGCCGGCGCCTTCCTGAACGGCGTCTTCGGCCGGCGGTTTCCGCAGGCGCTCGTCTCTGCGGTCGCTTGCGGAGCGTCCGGGCTCGCGACGCTGTTTGCGCTCCTCACCGCCTGGACGTATTCCCGCGGACCCTCCGATCCCGCCCCCTTCCTGCACAGCTACTTCACCTGGATCGAGGCGGGCGCCTTCCGCGCCGATTTCGCGCTCTATTACGACCGCCTGACGCTGGTGATGACGGTCACGGTCTCTGTCGTCTCCTTCCTCATTCACCTTTATTCCCGCGGCTACATGGGGCACGAGGGCGGTTACTACCGATTCTTTGCCTATCTCAACCTGTTCCTCTTCATGATGCTCACTCTTGTCAGCGCCGCGAATTTCCCGCTGATGTTCGTCGGCTGGGAAGGCGTGGGGCTCTGCTCGTACCTGCTGATCGGATTCTATTTCCCCAGAAAGTCGGCCTCCGACGCCGGCAAGAAAGCCTTCATTGTCACGCGCATTGGCGACGTCGGGTTCACCTTGGCCGTGGCGCTGATCTTTTGGACGTTCGGTTCCGTCGACTTCAGCTACGTCTTCGCGCGCCTCAACGATTTGACCCCGGGGAGCTTGGCGGCGCCGCTCACCGCGGCCGGACTCCTGCTTTTCCTCGGAGCGGCGGGCAAGTCCGCGCAATTGCCCCTCTACGTCTGGCTTCCCGACGCCATGGAAGGCCCCACACCGGTCAGCGCGCTGATTCACGCCGCCACCATGGTCACCGCGGGCGTTTACCTGGTGGCGCGCACCAACATCCTCTATGCCCACGCGCCCGTCGCGCTTGCGGTGGTCGGTACGATTGGCGTCCTGACGGCGTTCTTCGCGGCCACCATCGCGCTCACGCAAAACGACCTCAAGCGAATGCTCGCCTACTCCACGATCAGCCAGCTTGGATACATGTTCGTCGGTTGCGGGGTGGGCGTGTTTGCGGCGGGAATCTTCCACTTGGTGACGCACGCCTTTTTTAAGTCGCTGCTCTTCCTCGCGGCGGGCAGCGTGATGCACGCCCTCAGCGGCGAGCTCAACATACAGAAGATGGGGAACCTCCGGCACAAGATGCCGGTCACTTGGGCCACGTTTCTTATCGCCACGCTCGCCATCAGCGGCGTCCCCATGTTTTCCGGGTTCTTCAGCAAGGACGAGATTCTGGTGGGGGCCTACGAGGGTCCGCTTGGGCAACCGTGGCTCTACTGGCTGGCCACGCTGACCGCCGGCCTGACGGCCTTCTACATGTTCCGCGCGTTGTTTCTCACCTTTCATGGCAGCTCACGCCTGGAGCCGGAGGTGGAACACCACGCCCACGAGAGCGGCGCGAAGATGACGCGCCCGCTGATTGTGCTGGCCTTCTTCTCGGTGGTGGCCGGCTACCTGAGCTGGCCGAAAGCTTGGGGCGGCGCAGAGCGCTTTGACGATTATCTCCAGCCTGTCTTCGCCCGCTCGGAAGCCTTGTTGCATGCTGAGACGCTCCGCCCCGCCACACATGGCTTGAGCGAGCTGGGTCTGATGGGTGTCTCGATGGTCGTGGGTCTGGCGGGAATCGTCGTCGCCTGGTGGTTCTATCTGCGGTCGCCCGAGCAACCTCGCCGTCTAGCCGCGCGCTTCGAAGGCCTCTATCAATTGCTGGTGCGGAAATACTACGTGGACGAGTTATACGGCTGGTTGATCGTGCGGCCCGTTGTGAAGGGGTCTGAGAAATTCCTTTGGCAAGCCACCGACGCGGGGGCCATTGACGGTCTGATGGTTCAAGGCAGCGCCGACGCGACCGCCAGTGCCGGAGGAATCTTGCGCCGCATCCAATCCGGGAATGTGCGCAGCTATGCGACCTGGGTCCTCCTCGGCGCGGTGCTCTGGTTAGGTTACGTCCTGTTTCGTTAGGTAGTCGGCAAGACTCGAGATAGTTCGCTGAATTCATGATGGCCTGGTTGGCACAACATTCGCTGACGGTCCTTACTTTCCTGCCGCTCGCAGGAGCGGCGCTGATCGCCTTCTTGCGCCGCGAGTCGGCGGGGCAGATCCGCGCGGCTGCCCTAGCTTTTTCTGTGGCGACATTTGCTCTGGCGCTCAAGCTCTTCCTGGCTTTCAGCCCCAACCAGCCGGGCATGCAGTTCGTCGAGCACTATTCGTGGATCACCTCGCCGCCCATCAGCTACCACCTGGGCATCGACGGGCTGAGCGTGCTGTTGATCCTGCTCGCGGCTTTTCTGACGCCCCTCTCCATTCTCGCCTCGTGGAAGAGCATCACGAGCCACGTCAAGGAGTTCTTCCTGTTCCTGTTGGCGCTCGAGACGGGGATGATCGGCGTCTTTGTCTCCCTCGATCTCTTCCTCTTCTTCATTTTCTGGGAAGCGATGCTCATTCTCATGTATCTCCTGATTGGCATTTGGGGACACGAGCGGCGCGTGTACGCAGCGGTCAAATTCATTCTCTACACCATGGCCGGCTCCGCGCTGATGCTGGTGGGCATCATCTACCTTTACACTCTGACCGGAACCTTCGATATCGAGGTCATCGGACACTTAATCGCGAGCGGCGCGGCGGGCCTTACCGGATCGGCGCAGACCTGGCTCTTCCTGGCGTTTTTCCTGGCTCCCGATGTCGCGGCCAGCGGAACGATTTCCCGTCACGATGTGAATGGCAAGCTTCGCGGAGGCGGCCCGCTGGTCGACGTAAGGGGGGATTCCGGGCACATCGACATTCGCTGACGCTTATGCCTGCGAGCCGTGCGCGGACGAGATTGCGTGGGATTGCCCGGCGGCGGCCAGGATGCCATCGGCGAGTACCCCTTCGGCGTCAACGCGTGCGGAGCAATCAGGCGGTAATATCGACCATGTTTCCTTCGCTGTCTTCGACGGTTGCTTCATAATCATTGCTGTCCAAATTAGGGGGCTAACCGCTGGCCGGAAGTGGAGGGTGCCGCTGCCGATGAGAGGCTGAGCCCCTGATACGCTGAATTGGGTTCCAGACGAGAACCAATTCAACTTCAGGAGACTCAACCTATGTACAAAGTATGCAGCATTTTCTCGCAGGTGTTGAAGCTGTTTTCACGCGGCGATTTCGAGAAGGCGGTCAAGGAGCACAAAGCCGAGCGGCACGCTCGGGGTTTCACGAGTTGGGGCCAGTTCATGGCCATGCTGTTTTGCCAGTTGGGACGCGCGCATTCCTTGCGCGAGATTTGCGGCGGGCTGGCGTGTTGCGAAGGCCAGTTGAAGCATTTGGGAGTGCCGGTGGCTCCTAAGAAATCCACCTTGGCTTACGCCAATGAGAATCGGCCGTGGGAATTGTACCAGACGGTGTTCGAGCAGACGCTGTTGAAGTGCCAGGAACTGGTGAGTAGTCAGGGCGGGCGCAAGAAGTTCCGATTCAAGAACAAGCTGATGAGCCTGGATGGGAGCATCATCGACCTGTCGATGAGCATGTTCGACTGGGCGAAATTCCGGCGGACCAAGGGTGCCATCAAGTTGCACCTGCTGCTGGACCACGATGGCTACTTGCCGTCGTTCGCCGTGGTGACCGAGGGCAAGGCCAGCGAGATCCAGGTGGCGCGCACGTTGCGGTTCGATCCGGGCACGATTCTGGCGATCGACCGCGGCTACAACGATTTCGAGTGGTTCCTGGAGCTGACCCAGGAGGGCGTCTTTTTTGT
The DNA here is from genome assembly GCA_020072905.1 of Terriglobia bacterium. GTDB lineage: Bacteria > Acidobacteriota > Terriglobia > UBA7540 > UBA7540 > JAIQGB01. Next base: position 14,511 of record JAIQGB010000148.1, read on the forward strand.
GACGCGGATGAAAAGCAACACGGTCTACACGGTGGTCGAAGAGTGCGAGGTTCCGGCGAATGGGAATGTTTTGAAAGATCAGATCATTACTCTGCCGGCCTTGGCGAAAGCCGGCGAGGAGCCGGTGCTGTTCCGGCGCATCGAATACTGGAACGAGGACAAGTCGGAAATCCTGGTGTTCTTCAGCAACCTGTTGCATCTGGCGGCATCGACGATCGCCTCCATCTACAAGGACCGCTGGCAAGTGGAATTGTTCTTCAAAGCGCTGAAGCAAACGCTGAAGATCAAGACGTTTGTGGGAACCAGTGCCAATGCGGTCCGGACCCAAGTGTGGACGGCTCTGATCGCAATGCTGGTGCTGAAGTACCTGCAGTTGAAATCGAAATTCTCCTGGTCGTTATCGACGCTGGCCGCTCTGCTGCGGCAACAACTGTTCTTCTATCGAGATCTGTGGGTGTGGCTGGACGATCCTTTTCAGGCCCCGCCGGCCTTGGCCGGGGTGCACGACGATGCGCAACAGCTTGAAATCATGTGGTAGGCGGCAGTTGGGTGGTAGATGGCAGTTGGACAGCAGAAAACCGGTCAATAAGGAGCGCCATTGAGTTCAGGAGGGATGTGACCCAGTAATCCGGACAGCAGAGTGACCAGACCGCGGGAAGCACTTACTTCGGCGTGGGTCGAAGTGCAGACGCACGTCCGGGCTCAGAGCCGCGTTATGCCCAACGTTTTCAATGTCGGGAATGTGGTCAAACAGCTAATTTGGACGCGAGTGACCTGAATACGCAGTTCACACTTACCAGAGGCGTCGGTGTACTTGATGGCATTCATCAACAAGTTGTAAACCACTTCGCCGGCCTTGGTCTTATCCACAAAAACTCTGACCCGGCGAATGTCCGAGGGAAATGCCCGGTAGATCGTAGAAAGTAGCGACTCTCCACTCAAGGCCTTTTGATAGGCTGAGAGCAATTTTCTTTGCAGAGAAAAAGGAGAGTCGCCATGAAGAAACCATATCAGATTGAATCGCAACAAGCAGTGAAGCG
>JAIQGB010000149.1 GCA_020072905.1 Terriglobia bacterium
AGAATCAGCGTTTGATCGTAAATGGTGTATTCCGAGCACTAACCGACCACGACCCGATTGCCCAAGCGCTTGAGGCGCGGGGTCGGCAAGCGCTTGCGCAAATGCCGGCAGGATTAAAGCAGCTTGCGCCAATCGAAGTGCCACTCGTACCGCATGCGCTCATCGGCATCAATGCCCTCAGCCGGTTAGCGTCTGGCAACTACAACGGGGGCGGCACACCGCTTCCACAGCCACTGCACGGAGACTTACCCGCTCCCCTCACATGGCTCATTCCCGAAATCGCAGGTCGCGGCAAGGGCGTGATTATGACCATGGGAAAGGGAGGTGTAGGCAAGACGACGATTGCAGCAACAATCGCAGTCGAGTTGGCCCGCTTGGGACACAGAGTCCACCTGACAACGACCGATCCGGCCGCGCATGTCAATGGCGATGTTGCCGGCGTCGAAGTCAGCCGCATCGATCCCGTCGTGTCCGCGAAGCCGACCATTCTTCAGACGGCTCAAAAGCTATCCGACGACCAACTGAACACCGAATTAGGGGTCCTTGATAGCCGGGACCTTCTTCAGAAATCGGTGGTGAGTTGCGGCTTGTTCAACCCCGACCCGTGGTCCACGTCACCGGTCGCGGCCCTGGAAGCGGCCCAATTCGCCGTCATGGACGCCCTGGGACTGGCTCCTGACCGTGACACACGGATCTATAAAGCGACTCTGAAACTCGCCGATAAGCTGGATATTGTCCCGATGCCTGATTCACACGTGATTCAAGTGAATTACAAATCTCCGTTTCCGGACAGGTCAACGTGCGTCCTCCAAACGTTGGCACAAGGATATTTCGACAAGCACCTCAACCTCCAGCGAGCAGGCCGCGCCTCCGACGTCTTCACCGATGAAGCCGAGCGGTATAAGAGCCAATTGGTCAATGCGGAGGAGAGACTGGCGGACATGGCCCGAACGCAAGGCGCGGTCTCCGCCGATATGCAGAGACAAATCGCCGTGCAAAAGCTGAGTGATTTTCAGGGAATGTACGCGCAGACGCAGGCGTCTATTGCCGAGGCCGAGCATCGGCTCGTCAATCTCCGGTCGCAATTGAATTCTGTCCCCGACCGGATCGTTACCCAGGTCCGCACATCCGACAGCGAGCTCCTGATCCAGAACCTCAAGTCAACTCTCGTGTCGCTCGAGGTGCAGCGGATCGGCCTGCTGAAGAAATATTCGCCCACTTATCGCAGCGTTCAAGAGATAGATGAGCAAATCAACGCGACTCGTTCCGCCATCGCGGAGGCTGAGAAATCCTCCCTGAATGAAAAGACGACCGATTCGAATCCCACCGCGCAATGGCTTAACGAGGAAATGGCGAAAAACGAAGCGGACCTGGTCGGATTTCGGGCGAGAGCCCAAGCCGAGCACCAAGCGACCCAAGAATATCAGGTCAAGGCAATTCAATTGGACCGGCAGAGTTGGGCCCAGAGGGATCTGGCGCGAGTGGTAAAAGCCGCCGAGGATAATTACCAGCTCTATCTCAGCAAGCGGGAAGAAGCGCGCAGTTCCGAAACCCTTGACCGCGCGCGCATCATGAACGTGGCGTTAGCCGAGGCCCCAATTGTGCCCCTGGCACCTGAAGGCCTTCCCCTGCCGGTTAAGGCAGCCCTTCTCTTCGTGGTTGCCGGAATGACCAGCCTGGGTCTGGCGCTTGGTGCGGAGTACACGGACAGCACCGTCCGAACGCCCGACGAACTCGAAGCGGCACTTGACGTTCCAGTTTTTGCTGCTATTCCCGCCAACGGGCATTCTAACGGTCATTCCAACGGGCATTCTAACGGTGGTTCTAACGGGCATTCTAAAGGTCGTTCCAATGGGCATTCCCAGGAAGTGACGTGGTAGAGACCGTGTTTCTTGATTTCTACAATTTGCGGGAACAGCCCTTCGGGGCCACGCCGGACCCGCGCTTTCTCTTCCTGGGCAAATCTCACCGGGAAGCTCTGGCCTCTTTGCACTACGGGGTCGAGGCAAACCGGGGATTTGTTGCTCTCATTGCCCCGCCAGGGACGGGAAAGACCACCTTGCTCTTTCAGTTGATGGAGCGCCTTCGAGAATCGGCATCCACGGCGTTCCTTTTTCAGACCCAATGTAGCTCCCGCGAGCTTTTGCGATACCTTCTGGCGGATATGAAGATTGACCACGTTGGGGACGACCTCGTGGAGATGCACGAGAAGCTGAACGAGGCGTTGGTCCATATCAAACAAAGCGGGTCTCGTTTTGTCCTGGTGATTGACGAGGCCCAGAACTTGGAAGACTCGGTTCTGGAGACCGTACGCCTTCTCTCGAATTTCGAGACGCCGCATACGAAACTCATGCAGATCGTCTTGGCAGGACAGCCCCAGTTGGGCGAAAAACTGGACAGCCCGAACTTGACCCAGTTGCGCCAGCGCATCTCCACATGGGCGAGGCTGGACCCCTTCTCCCCGGAGGAAACAAGCTCCTACATTGACCATCGCCTTTCGGTCGCGGGCGGCAGCGGCCGTTCTTTTTTCAGTTCGGAAGCCCGAAAGCTGATCGCGGCTTGGAGCGGTGGTATTCCGAGAAACATCAACTCTCTCTGCTTCAACGCCCTTTCTCTCAGTTATGCATCTGGACACAAACGCGTTGAGGCGGCGACCATCCGCGAAGTTGCGTCTGACCTTTATGATTATTCCGGTGTTCAGGGTGAAGCCTCCGCAACCACCGGGGCGAAGACCCAACCTCCGAAGAGCCTACTCCCCATGCGGGTGCCAATCCCAAGGCGTTACTCAGGCGGCACAAATCTTCGCATCGCCTCGCTTGCAGTTCTTTCCATTCTGGCAGGCTTGGCGTGGCTTCCCATTGCAGGGAACAAGGCCGAAATGCTGAGTATGAATCTGATCTCGACACTCAGTGGAAGGCAATCCCCCGCAAATGACTCAGCCCGGGGAAAGCAAGGGGCATCTCCAGTCGGTCCAGAGACACACTTATCACAGGATGCCTACGGCCTGGAAAGACCTTTCAACCTTGTGGCTGATTCGTCGAAAATGCAGGCGGTTCCAGAACTGGCCCCCGGCCCAACGATGGCGGAGTCAAGGACAGACGCCGCTTCACTGAGGGAAGGTCCCGGCTCTTCAGGAAAAAAAGTGGATGCTCCCCTCCTTGCCCAAACCGAGACGAGTCGCGCGGCAGGTGGAATGAATACAACGCCTTCGAGGCAGGATGTGAGCGCTGAAAACCTCGGGCTTCTCCCCAGTGCTGAACGGAGCCTCCCGAGACCTCGCATTGCCCGCGTTGCAGGACTTCTTCTTCGTCCGGCGGCGGGCCTAAATACTGAAAGCAGCCGCCCAAGATTTCACAATGCCCCTGCACCTTACCAGAATGGTGGAGTTTTCTTCCTGACGGACCCTCCAGGCTTGGACGTGTTCATTGATGCCAAGGCGTATGGGCGAAGCCCAGTCCGTGCCGTGATTCCTGCCGGCATGCACACCTATCATGTAACACCGCCCGAAGGCGCCCAGCCCGCAAGCGGCGCATTTGAACTGCCGGTCGCAGCCGTACGAATTGAAAAAGTGCAGTGGCCGAATGGCCCCCAAAGTGCTTCATTGCCTGACTCCAGCCAAGCTCAAGAAGGGGCATCGACCAGAGATCATTGAACACAAGTCCTGCCACGCGTCCTGGCGCGGAGAGTGAAGTTCCTCAACGTGGGGACCGGTCGAATGCCCCAGGTGAAGAGGCAGGCATTTGTAGTGGCAAAAGGCAAAGTTAGAAATTCCCGTTCAGAGGATATGGAAAAATGAGCAAGAATTTTGAACTCTTACAACGCGCGGGAAGAGCTGAAGAGATGCTGGTGATTGAGAGCGTTCCCTTCAGTCCGCGAAACGGCAATCACCACAAGCTGGATGCCGAAGCATTGGAGCACGAGGAAATCGTCAAGCTCGTGCAGCGATTGTTCTCGCCGGCCAGCGTGGAGGGACCTCGGGTCGTTGTTTTTTCTGGGTTTGGTGAGGGGAGCGGAAGTTCACGCGTCTGCGCGCTCGTTGGCCAGACCTTGGCTGCGCGCGCGACCGGGACGGTGTGCGTGGTGGACGCCAATCTTCGAACGCCTTCTTTGCACGTCCATTTTGACGCCGAGAACCTTACTGGGCTGGCCGACGGGATCCAGGTATCAACTCCGATTCGGAATATGGCCATCCGAATCTCCGCGGGAAATTTGTGGCTGATCCCTGCCGGGCCAACCCTGCACAATGGTTCCCTTCTGATGGTGATGGACCGGCTGAAAATACGGATTCAAGAACTACGCCAGGAATTCGACTATGTCCTCATTAACGCCCCGGCGACGGATCGTTATACCGACCCGGTGGTGCTCGCCCGCACGGCAGATGGGCTGATTCTGGTTATTGAAGCCAATTCCACGCCGCGAGCGACTATCGAAAGAGCGAAGGCAAGTCTCATGACTGCAGAGATCCGATTGCTGGGAGCGGTGCTCAATAATCGCACCTTCCCTATCCCGCAGTCGATTTACGAGCGGCTCCGATAAGACTGGCGGGCGGCTGTGCCCGCCTCCACACCCGTTACCAAGGGCTTAGCAAGTAGCGGAACTCAAAAATGTGACTCAGAGGGCGGAGCTACGTCCAATTTCCTTACAAAGCTAACGGTCATGAAATATTTTATGGGCGGGACGCTATTCTTTCCAATGGATATCATTACCTGGGTTAATGCACTGTTGCTCTTGACCCTGGTTGCTTTCCTTCTGTTGTTGATTTGGAGGATGCTCAAGCCTCTGGGGACCCTCTACCGCATCACCTCGCTGGCCCAGGGAGCGTCGGGTATCCCCACTTACAGTCGCTTACGCCACCAACTCATCTTGGAACTCGACAGCTCACGACGGTATCAAAGGCCCCTTAGCATCGCGGTTCTCAGACTGTTCAGTGATGAATCCGGCGCCGCGGGCGGCACCGCAAAGTCGAACGGCAATGGCAATCACCGCGGGATGTCCGGCTTACCGTTGGGCCAAGCCCTGCAGCTTGTCTTTCCACTCGTGGGCTCGGTTTTGCAGGAATCGATGCGAAGCAGCGATAAGGTGTCCTATGACCCGACGCGCACCGAGTTTGTGGTCGTGTTCACACAAACGAAAAAGTTGCAGGCTGAACAAGCCATCCGCCGCCTCAAAATCTCGCTTTCCACACAATCTCACATAGGCTTGAAAACGGGATTGGCGGAATTCCCAACCGACGGCTTTATCCTGACTGATCTCGTCGCCTTCGCCCGTCGAGAGGCCGGCTTGCAGGCAGGTCCCGGCGGGCAACCTTCAGAAGCCGCTGCCGCTCACGATCGCCACTCCTACGCACGGAATCTGCCCGCTAGGGATGCAATGAATTCCTAATGTTGAAAGGGGAAGGAGCAAACCCATGAGCTATTGGAACAACGCCTTGTACGGCCTGCTTGATGTGGCCGGCGACATCGCAGATTCGATACTCGAGAAGCGCTGGTATGAGAGGTCCAACGATAAGCACCTGCTCAAACTGAGTAGCTATCACACTCTCAAGCGCTGCATCGACGTAACCTTATCTTTGTTGGCTCTTCCCTTCGTCCTGCTCATTTTGGCAATTTGCGCCATCGCCATCGAGCTGGACTCTCCCGGTCCCATCTGGTTTCCCCAGCTCAGAACGGGAAAAGGGGGCCGGCGCTTCAAGATGTATAAGCTGCGAACGATGGTGCCGAATGCCGACGAGCTGAAAGCGAAATACCTGCACCTTAACGAGCTGTCGTATCCCGATTTTAAGATCACGAATGACCCGCGTATCACGCGGATCGGTCGCTTCCTTCGCAAAACGAGCCTCGACGAGCTGCCCCAAATCTTCAACGTATTGAAAGGCGACATGAGTCTGGTAGGCCCGCGCCCCACCTCGTTCAGCGCCGAGACATACCGCCTGTGGCATACCGCACGGCTGGAATGTAAGCCCGGCCTCACCGGACTTTGGCAAGTGTCTGGACGCAATGAGCTGGACTTCGACGAGCGCCTGCGCCTGGACATTGCCTATCACCGCAACCAGTCTCTTTGGCTCGATACTCGAATCCTTTTCCGCACCGTGAACTGCGTTTTCAGCGGCCGCGGCGCCAATTGAACCCTTGCAACGCAAAACCACCCCGCGAATATTCCAACGGGTTTGCTGTACGGGGGTTTAGCTTCTCCCCTGAACTCCTGCGCTTACTCATTCACGCTGCGCTCCCAGGAATGAGGTATACACTACAATGGAAACTCCCGTAGGAAGTCGAACAACCGCTCCCAAGTCTCACGGAACTCGCCAGCGCGGGTGGGGCGCGCGGATAATTTCAATCTGCGTCGCAGTACTCTCCCTCCTCGTTCTGACGGTACCGGATCGGGCTTCGCAACAAGTGACAGCGGGCTACCGCGATTACAATTACGGGACCACTCCCCTTCCTTTTCCCACAGCAGACAAGCCCGAAAGCAAGTTGTGGTGGAACGACGGCTCCTGGTGGGGCAGCTTGTGGAGCACCCAGGCCAGAGCCTACCACATCTTTAGGTTCGATCCCTCCACTCAGAATTGGATTGACACAGGAACTCCCCTCGATAACAGACAGAGCACGTTGGCCGATTGTCTGTGGGACGACTCGAATCAGAAGTTGTACGTTGTGTCGCATATTTTTACGGAGAATTCCCTCCCGTCCTCGTCGTCCTCGCAATGGGGAAGGCTCTACCGATTTACTTACGGCTCCGCCACGAAGCAGTACACCCTCGACTCCGGCTTTCCCGTGACTGTTACTAGGGGGCAGGAAGAGAATCTAACCGTCGCCAAGGACTCCACCGCCAAGCTTTGGGTTGCCTACGCCGAAAGCAGCACCGTCATGATCAACCGCAGTCTTTCCGCCGACACCACGTGGGGTACCCCGTTCAAACTGCCCGGGAACGACTCGGCAGCCTTGAACATGACGAGTGACGATATCGCCAGCGTTCTCGCCTTTGGAGGCAACAAAATCGGGGTCTTGTGGAGCAACCAGAACACCGGCAAGTTCTACTTCGCGGTTCACAACGATGGAGACGCAGATACCGTCTGGCAACCGACCGAGACAGCTCTTGGAGCACCTGGGTCAGCCTGTACGGCGAACTGTGCCGAAGACCACTTCAACTTCAAAGCGGACAGCCAAGGGAATGTCTACGCACAGGTCTTGCTGGGATTTAACGCTGCGTCGCACGGACCTGAGCCGAACAGGGTACTGCTGCGTTCGCCGGATGGCACCTGGCAGAGCTATCAAGTCACCACCACCACGGACAATTGGGTGCGTCCTCTTGTGCTCCTGGACGAAGTCGACAATAGGATTTATGCGTTTGGGTCCTCCCCTGGCTCGGGCGGAGTCATTTATTACAAGTCGTCAGCCCTCAGCAACATCAACTTTCCCTCGGGGATTGGAACCCCATTCATCCAGAGTTCGACCGACACCACGATCAACCACCCATCTTCGACCAAGCAGGAAGTGAATGGAACAACCGGACTTCTGGTCCTGGCCTGCGACCAGAGCACGCTCTACTATTTGCACAATTTCCTCGCGCTGGCCGTAAGCAACTCTCCTGTCATCAACTCGTTCACGCCGACCAGTGGAGCCGTAGGGGCCAGCGTGACCATCAATGGGTCAAAGTTTACGGGAGCAACAGCGGTCAAGTTTAACGGAACTTCTGCTAGCTCGTTTACGGTGAATTCGGATACTCAAATCACCACCAGCGTGCCTACCAATGCCACCACGGGTCCCCTCAGCGTGACAACGCCGGCGGGCACGGGGACGAGTACAAGCAATTTCACGGTCCTCGGCCCCCCCCTCATCAGTTCGTTCACTCCGACCAGCGGGGGGGTGGGGACAAGTGCAACGATTTCCGGGTCGGGATTCACCAATACAAGCAGCGTTTCTTTCAACGGGACGTCGGCACAATTTACAGTGAACTCCGACACTCAGATCACGACTGCGGTTCCAAGCGGAGCCACGACGGGGTCGATCGGCATCACGACGCCTATCGGATCAACTACGAGTTCGGGCAGCTTCACGGTCATTCCGAGCCCGAGTATCACTTCGTTCTCTCCGACCAGCGGCTTGGTGGGAACGACCGTAACTATCGCCGGATCTCATTTCACCGGGGCAACAACCGTAGCCTTCAACGGAACTTCGTCCACTTTCACGGTTGCCTCGGATAGTCAGATCAACACTTCCGTGCCGAGCGGAGCGACCACCGGGCCAATCAGCGTCACCACACCCGGCGGCACAGCTACCAGTTCGACCAGTTTCACCGTAATCGTGCCCCCAAGCATCAGCTCGTTTTCACCAACCAGCGGGTTCGAGGGAAGCAGCGTGACGATTAGCGGCGCAGGGTTCACGGGTGCCACCAGCGTAACCTTCAACGGCCTCGCCGCGAGTTTTACCGTGGCATCTGACACTCAGATCAAAACAACTGTCCCGAGCGGCGCCACTACCGGGCCCATCGGCGTCACAACGCCAGTCGGAACCGCGACCAGCTCATCGAGTTTCACGGTCCTGCACCTTCCGGTAATCGCTTATTTCTCGCCCACGAGCGGGCCCAGCGGAACCCTGGTCACGATTAACGGGTCCTACTTCACCGGCACGACTTCAGTAGCCTTTAACGGCAAGAAAGCATCCTTCAGCGTCGTATCGGACTCACAGATCACTGCCACAGTTCCAAAGCGCGCAACAAGCGGGCCCATCAGCGTTACCACACCCGGCGGGACGACCACAAGCTCAACCAACTTCGCTGTTGGCCCAACTCAGGGGCCGGCCATAACCTCCTTCTCGCCGACCAGCGGACCCGTGGGAACGAGCGTAACGATATCGGGATCCGGATTTACCGGTGCAACTTCGGTGGCCTTTAACGGCACCTCCGCGCAGTTCACCGTCAATTCCGACACTCAGGTCACCACCTCCGTTCCGAGCGGGGCAACCACCGGACCCATCAGTGTGACCACTCCTGCGGGTACAGGAACCAGTTCGAGCAGCTTCACGGTGGTCGGGCTTCCGGTGATCAGCTCATTCAGTCCGAGCAGCGGCCCCGTAAGTACCACCGTAACGATCAACGGCTCCGGCTTCACTGGAGCGTCACCACGCCCAACGGAACAGCAACGAGTTCCAGCAGCTTCACCGTAACCGTGCCCCCGAGCATCAGTACGTTCTCGCCGACCAGTGGGACCGTAGGGACCAGTGTGACGATTAGCGGCGCCGGGTTCACAGGCGCCACCAGCGTAGCTTTCAACGGCACGCCTGCACAGTTCACGGTGAACTCCGACACCCAGATCGCGACATCGGTCCCCAGCGGAGCCACAACGGGCTCGATCAGTGTCACCACACCCAACGGCACGGCAACGAGTTCCAGCAGCTTCACTGTAACCGTGCCGCCGAGCATCAGTTCGTTTTCACCAACCAGCGGATCCGTGGGAACGAGCGTAACGATTTCGGGATCGGCACTTACCGGTGCAACCTCGGTGGCCTTTAACGGCACGTCCGCGGCGTTCACCGTGAACTCCGACACCCAGATCACAGCCTCCGTCCCAAGTGGCGCGACGACCGGACCGATCAGTGTGACGACACCGGCGGGCACTGCGACAAGTTCAAGCAGCTTTACTGTGGCTGGGGGAGCAGGGGTGACCTTGACGCCCACGGCGCTGAATTTCGGCAGCGTGCAGAAGGGATCATCGAGTGCTCCCCAGACCGCCACCCTGACCAATGGCACATCCTCACCGGTGACGATTTTCACGGTCTGGGTTGGCTGGAGCTATTCGCAGACCAACAACTGCGGCACGAGCCTCGCCGCGGGAGCGTCGTGCAGCATCAATGTCACCTTTGCGCCACTAGGAACCGGCACGATCACTGGCAACCTGGTGATCAATGCGGGCGGCACGAATTACACGACCACGCTGACGGGGGCTGGCTTCTAAGGTCCGCACAAGGGCTGCGATCCTCTGGAAAGATCGCCATACAGCGCGCGGAATACCCGAAGACCCTCAACCCCAGCGCCCGAAGAGCCAAAATCTTTAGCCAGCATCGCGTCTGCCAGAAAGACGCGCTCCCATAAGTGGATAAACTATTCAATGAATCTGTTGAATCAGACCGTGGGCAGTCGAGGAGCCATGATGAGGTGGGTTGACTTCGATATTCATGGGCTCATTGGAATCCGATTGGTCAGCCCATCGCCCCAGGTTGAGGCCGCGGTCACGAGCCACCTTGGCCCTCTGCGCAAACCTCTTCGGCGCGAACCGGATATCACCTATCGATTCGGGGAGCGGCTGCCAGTCGCCGGCCTCCGGCTCTTGGGACAGCACCAATATGGGTTTACCGAAGAGGCTTTCTTCATCCTCTCGCGGAATCGCCAGAGGGTGAAAGTTAAGATCCCCTTCGATCGCCTAGGGACCCCCTGCGAGATCATTTGTGAGGAAGGGGTTGACGAGGCCCCGCTGCTGATCGAGCTAATCAGAGTGCTTGCCCTGAACAAAGACTGTGTCCCCGTCCATGCCTCGGCGTTCACTTATCAAGGCCAGAGTTTCCTGGTGAGCAGTTGGGCCAAAGGGGGG
>JAIQGB010000150.1 GCA_020072905.1 Terriglobia bacterium
CGCGCTCCATCGCAGCGAGATACGCGTGAGGATCCTTGCGCCCGATCGTGAGTCCGGCGACGAGGTGGTGGAGCACGAACTCGTGCAGGACGACGACGCCCGGCCGGCGCCGTAGTGCGTCCACGATCCAGCCGTGCGCGTCGGGGTTGTTGCCGATGTGGTAGACCGCGACGTCCGCGTCGGCCACGGGCCGCGTCCGGCCGGCGCGAACCGCCTCGACCTCGACGAGCTTCTCGAGCTCCGGCAGGAGCAGCGCCGAGTAGTCCGCGATCCCCGACCGGTCAGGCGGCAGCGGAGAGAAGTAGGCGACCTTCACGTCACGCGACCGCCGCGAGCAGCCGGTCGATGCACGAGTCCCACGTCACCTCGCCCGCGAGCCGGCGGCCGGCGCGCCCGAAGGAGCGAGCTTCGTCACCGTGCGCGCGCAACCAGCCGCACGCCTGCGCGAGCTCCGCTGCGCTCGGCGCGACGACGAGTCCCGTCTCCCGGTCGTGGACGACGTCGAGCGGGCCCCCCGCGTCCGTCGTCGTGAGCACGGGCTTCTCCGAGAGGAAGGCTTCGAACGGCACCATGCCGAAGTCCTCGTCGACCGGCGCGTAGTAGACGGCGAGACAGCGCGCGTAGAGATCCGCGAGCTCCTCGTCGGACACGCGTCCGGTGAACGTCGCGCGACCGTCGAGGCCGCGGTCACGTGCGAGCTGTTCCAGCCGCGCGCGGTCGGGTCCGTCGCCGGCGATGACGACGCGCAGCCCCGGGTCGGCTGCGGCCGCCTCGATCAGCAGGTCGATCCGCTTCGCGCGGTCGAGCCGGTTTACCGAGAGGATGAAGTCCTCGTAGCCGTCACAGCGATACGCCAGCGGTGCCGGCGGATGCGGCATCAGCTCCGCGTCGAGGCCGAGGGAGTCCCGCAGGCGGCCGGCGACGTTGCGCGAGGTGGCGAAGATCGCGCGCGCCTCCGAGAGCGCTGTCCGCTCGAGCTCGAGCACACGCCTGCGCAGCGCGCGATCCTGCGCGGACTCCGAGAACTGGCCCAGCGTCGTGCGGTCGAAGTCCCACGCCTGGCGAAACTGGTGCAGCAGCCAAACCACCTTGCGCGGATGGCGCACCACGTACGACGGAAACTTCGTGGCGATCACCGCATCGACCGCTCGTCCGTTCGCCTCTTCGAGATCGAGCAGCCGCCAGAGGAATGCCTGAGTCAGCACGCGCTCGCCCGGATACCACTTGAACGGCACGGTGACGAGTGCGGCCTCGTGGCCGCGCGCGCGGAGCTGCCCGACGAGATCGTCCGCGAAGATCTCCGCACCGCCGCGTTCGAACGGAACCTGCGGCAGGCACACCGCGAGCCTCACTCCCGAGACTCCAGCTGCTCCACCCTTCGGGAGAGGTCGTCGATTAGGCGAAGCAGGGCGTCGTTGACCATCCGCTGCTCGATGAACGCGGGCTCGACGTACCAGCGCATCAGCTTGCGAAGCACGCGCTTCGCCTGGAAGGCAACCCGGCCCTTCGCGCCCGGCCTCCGCTCGAGCGGCTTCAGCCAATCAGCCTTAGTGAACACTTTATTTGCCTCCACTGCTGCAATCTGTTTGTCGTGTACCAAGTAGATGAAGTGGCAGCCTGGCTGGATTCACCCAAATCAAATGTATTTGAGCATAGAGATAATCATGAAACTCAGTCCGTGACAGAGCTTGCGTGTCGAAATGCAGTCTTTTTACTCTCACGACCACTGGGACGTCAGGTTTGCCCCGTGCGAAAACAACTTGCGGTACACCGCTATTTATCTCATTCGGAAAATGAATTTTCACAATCTGAACATGTGAACAGCTGATTCAAGCTGAAAAATCTGATACGTCAATTTAAGGAGAATCCCGTGAAACGAATTTACGTTATGACCTGCCTTGCCTTACTGCTCATGCTGAGCCTCAGCAGCAGCGCCTATGCCGGTTCGAAGAAAGATATCGTGGACACCGCCGTTGCAGCCGGCGACTTCAAGACTCTGGCTACAGCGCTGCAGGCTGCTGGTTTAGTGGATACGCTCAAGGGAGCCGGCCCGTTTACCGTCTTCGCGCCGACCGACGAGGCGTTTGCCAAGCTGCCTGCTGGAACAGTGGAAGACCTGCTCAAGCCGGAGAACAAGCAAAAGCTGGTTTCAATTCTCACCTACCACGTAGTCGCGGGCGACGTAATGGCCAAGGATGTGGTCAAGCTGACTGAGGCCAAGACCGTCAACGGCAAGGAAGTGAAGATCATGGTCCAGGGCGGCAAGGTAATGGTAGACGGCGCTAACGTCACCAAGACCGACATTAAGTGCAGCAACGGCGTCATCCACGTGATCGACTCCGTGCTTCTCCCCCAGTAGTGCTGGTGCAGCTTTCAACCCTACGGCTGGGGACCGATGTTCCCAGCCGCAGTTTCTTTGGCCTGCGGCCGAAGCCAATTAGATTCGGGCAACTACCCAGCTTAACCCTCCCCCACAGGGGACAAAAAACTAAATAGGAGTCTCAACATGTCACGCTTTCCACGTTTACTTGTTCTGGCCATGATCGCGACCATCGCGAGTGCAACCCTTTTCACCACTGGATGCGGGGACGACGCGCGCGCCCGTCTCCGCGTGGTACACGCCTCGCCCGACGCACCCAACGTCGACGTTACCGTGAATGGCAAGACCGTCCTAACAGACGTGCCTTATGAGGCAGCCTCAAAATATCTGACTGTGGCCGCCGGTTCTACAAAGATCGAGGTGCGGCCTACTGGCACCACCACGGATGTGATTAGCGCCACCGTACCTCTTACGGCCAAGAAGGACTACACGGTGCTCGCCGTGGACCGAGTTGCGAGCATCGCGCCACTTGTCCTAACTGATGACAACACGGCGCCTGCCACGGGACAGATCAAACTGCGGCTGGTCCACGCTTCGCCAAGTGCCGGAAACGTCGATATCTACGTTGAAGCTCCCGGCACGGACATCAGCACCGTCAGTCCGACACTGACGAATATCCCGTTCAAGGCCGCATCCGATTACTTGAGTGTCCCGGCGGGAAGCTACGAAGTGTTCATCACCCCGACTGGAACCAAGACCGTGGCGATCGACAGCGGCAGCCTGGCCATCAGTGCCGGGCAGATTCGTACTGCCGTCGCCCTCGACGCGCCGGGTGGAGGGGCGCCTCTGACCGCCATTGTGCTAAGCGACCTGAACTAGATCGCTTAAGTCCTCCGGCACTCCCGCTGGGTCCGTTCGGCGGGAAGTGCCGGGGACGGCGACGATGCCTGATTCGTTCAACCGAACGACTTGTGAAGTCTCGATTTGAGCCCTGACTCCACATTGCAGCTGTCTCGGGCACGGGTGCCTGGTTAGAAGCGAGTAAGCCCTTCTGAAGGCGAGTCCATACGCGGCAGACCGGTAAGAACCATGACGCCAAGAGAAAAACGAGAGTTTCCAGAGCAGACACAGGCCCGCGAATCCGTCTGGGATTACCCGCGTCCACCTAAGGTCGAGCCGACAACCAAACGAATCCGTGTGCAGTTTGCCGGAGAAGTGGTTGCGGACACACAGCGTGCCATGCGGGTACTCGAAACCAGCCATCCGCCCGTGTATTACATACCGCGGGCTGACCTCCGTGCAGATTTACTTCTCGCCGACTCACCTCGCACATTTTGTGAATTCAAGGGTCTGGCCTCCTACTGGACGTTGCGTGTGCGCGATAAGCTTTCAGCGAACGCAGCCTGGAGCTACGAACGCCCTTCGCCCGGATACGAAGCGATTAGCGGTCATCTTGCTTTCTATGTTGCCAGGGTGGACGCGTGTTTTGTTAATGATGAGCGAGTACAGGCTCAGCCGGGTGAGTTCTACGGTGGCTGGATGACGTCTGAAGTCATCGGGCCATTTAAGGGCAAGCCGGGATCCGCGAGATGGTGACGAGCAATTCCTCCAAGCAGTCGGAAGACTTCTACGCTCCGATCCTCTGATATCTGTAAGTGTAAGAGCAAACACATGGTTGACACATTGAATCCGCAGCCAGCGTGACCTCGCCACTTGATCAGCAAATTCTCAGGCGGCAAGTCTTCGTTCCCTCGTCCAGCGCGGATTACTGCCGATTAGCCCGTTATTTCGGAGTTTGACTTCATTCGTCGGATTGGGCCAGCAACGGCTCGTTTCGCGAACTTCCTAAGGTGGATGCGGCAAACCTTGACTTGCTCATGTGGCGTGTGGGATTGCGACGTGGCTGTCGCGCCCCTGAGCACTTGCCGATTTGGGATGCGGTTCACTTCTGGCGGGTTGAAGGCTTTGGGTCTGATCGGTGCCCTCCAATATCCTGTCCATCGCTGGCCACCTGCCGTAATGCGACCACCCATCGCTGTCCCGGCCAAACGGCAATCTCCTGACAGTGGGCGTCATCTGGGGCAACGGTCCACGAACATATGAACCGAATAAGCACAGATCCCGCTGAGAATAGTGCGCGGAGCCGTTCTTAGGTGGATCTACGACTCTTGTTGTATCGCACTCCTACCTAATTCCCGGTACACCGAAGGACGCGATGTGTTACGCCCTAGGTTTGTCCCGCATGACCGTGACTGAGTTTGTAATCTTGACTGGCCTGGCGCGCATGCCAGCCCTGCTGGCCAGCATCCTGATTGGGGCGTACGCCTCCAACCGCGACTATACTTCTATGCTTCTCGTGGGGCTGGCGGCCGCGCTGGCGGTCGGAGGGTGTTATCTATACGAGAGGAACCGAGCCTTGGATGAGCGCGAGACTTCGGCTCATTCTCTGAATCCGAAGGAAAAAGCCGCGACTCTGCCTTTCTGCGATTAAGATCATGCTCATGGGTGGCAGAATCCGCCTCTGGATGATTGCGGCCTCCTCCGTCGGCCTGGTGGCGTTGGGGGCTGTCAGTTGGTTGTCCTACCGTAGCACCCAAGAGTTGATTGCCGCCAATCAGCGCCTGGTCCAGGCCCACAAACTGATCGAGGATCTTACGGCTCTGCACGTGCTTCTGGACGATGCCGAGTCCAATTGCCGGGGTTATGCGTTAAGCGGCAAGGCCGACTATCTGAGGCCTTACGACGACGCACTGGCCCAGCTGGACGTCACCATGCAAGTTCTTCGGCACGACCTTGCTCCTGATCGAGACCGATCCCGCCAGGTGCAGGAACTCGAACCCGTCATCCAAGCGCGGCTCGATGTGATGAAGGAGCTGGTGCAAGCACGGACAGAAGGCGGTTTTGACGCGGCGGTTCGCATCGTGCGGTCGGATCGGGGCAAGCGGCTCAGCGATGAGATAAGACAGCAGATCGCGGTCGTGCAAAACGAAGAACGCAACGATCTGCTCGACCGAGAGCGGGAGTCAAGGGAGCGAGCACGTAGCACGATTCTCGCGGTCGGCCTGACCTGCCTGCTCGGTATCGCACTGCTGCTCGCTGCTTCGATCGTAATCTACCGACTCAACCGGCAGAGCGAAAAGGATCACGTTGCCCTGCAAAATGCGGAACGGATTCAGCGCACCATCCTGAACAGTGCCGCCTACAGTATGATTTCGACCGACACAGCCGGTGTGATCCAGACCGTCAACGCCGCAGCGGAAAAGTGGCTTCAATACAAGGGCGCAGAGTTGATTGGAAGCAATGTTTCAAGCGTGCACGACACTAGCGAGTTGCAATCCCGCGGTGAGCAATTGACACGGGCGATGGGCATGCCCGTACCGGGCGACTACCAGGCTCTAGTCACCAAAGCCAGATATGGCGTGGCGGACGAATTCGAGTGTAGCTATGTTCGAAAAGATGGCACGCGGTTCCCGGTGTTGCTCGCGGTGACAGCACTAGGCGGTGGAGGCAATGACCTGGCCGGGTACCTGATGATCTCGGCTGATCTCAGTGAGCAGCATGCCATGCGAAAGATGAAGGATGAGTTCGTGTCGATTGTCAGCCACGAATTGAGGACTCCCCTCACGTCCATCAAAGGCGCGCTCGGACTTTTGGCGCGTGGCGTCACGGGGGCGCTGCCTCCGAAAGCCGGTGAAATGGCGCACATCGCCCTTACCAACGCGGACCGGTTGAGCCGTCTGGTGGATGACATTCTCGATCTGCAGCGCATCGAATCGGGACGAATCGCGATGGACAAGCGGACGTGCGACATCGCTCATCTCATGAAGCAATCCGTAGAATCCGTGCATTTGGTTGCCGAAGGCGAAGGCATAACGATCGCGATTTCTCACTGCCAGGCGTCAATTAAAGCTGATCGGGAGCGAATGGTACAGGCATTCGTCAACCTGCTCGGGAATGCGATCAAGTTCTCGCGGCGCGGCAATGGGATCGAGTTTGCAGCCGAGCGAAGCGGCAGCAGCGTGATCTTTCGGGTTAGGGATGAAGGCCGGGGCATCCCGAAGGACAAGCTGGAAAGAATTTTCGAGCGATTCGAGCAAGTGGACGCTTCCGACGCGCGGGAAAAGGGGGGCACCGGCTTAGGCCTTGCGATCTGCCGGAGTATCGTGGAGCAACATGGCGGCCGCGTCTGGGCGGAGAGCGAACTCGGCCGGGGCAGTACATTCTATGTGCAGTTGCCGCTTGCCGAAGCCGAGGCAGTCGCCGCAAACTGAACAGTTCAGTATCCACGATGCCGAAAACCGTGCTTGTGATCGACGATGACCGCGATGTTCGAGAAGTAGCGAAGACCAGCTTGGAGCTGGTGGGCGGCTTCACGGTCATGCTGGCCGATTCGGGGAAGGCCGGGGTGGACCTGGCGCAACAAGCAAGGCCGGACGCCATCATTCTGGACCTGATGATGCCCGACCTGGATGGACAACAGACCCTCGTCCAGCTCAAGCTGCTGCCCGAAACAGCCTCGATTCCGGTAATCATGCTGACGGCGAAGGTGCAGAAGAAAAGGCAAGAACTCGTGAGCAAAGGGGCGGTAGGAGTACTCGTTAAGCCTTTTGATCCGATGCAATTGCCCGATCAGGTTTGCGAGTTACTCGGCTGGGGTGCAGCCGGAAAGGATGTGGGGCACGATGGCTCCGCAAAAGAGTGACGAAGTTCGCTCAGCTCTGGAAAAAGTCTGGCTCAACAGCAGGCCTGAGGCGTTGGCACGGCTGGCGACGCTGGAACGCTTTGCCGAAAGCTTGCGTTCAGGCACCCCCGACCAGCAGTCTTGGGAGACGGCGCTATCGGCGGCCCACCGGCTTTCGGGTTCGCTCGGGATGTTTGGACTCAATGAAGCTTCTTCCTGTGCCGAAAAGATTGAGGCTCTGCTGGGAGAGGGTTCAACACCGGACCTTGCGGCGACGGTCAGCCTAGTTGAGCGCCTGCGAATGCTGCTGGAACGAACGCAAGCGTCTAGCAGAGAACCGCAGAGGCGCGATTCATGAAGCGTACAACCGTCAAGCCGGCCGTCGTTACAGTCTTGGTCGCCGACGACGACCCCATCGTGCGCCAAGCAGTGCGATCCGTCCTTGATGTCTCAGGCGGGTTCAGGGTTGCGGGTGAAGCTGAAGATGGGAAGATGGCGGTCGACCTCGTCAAGGAAAGCGACCCTGACATCCTGCTTTTGGATCTGCTGATGCCCAACCTTCCCGGGTTGGAGACGCTTCGAGCCATTACCACCGCTGGCTCGGAAGTCCGAACTATCCTGCTCTGCTCTGCCATCAGTGCCAAGCAGGTTTTGGAGGCATTACAACTGGGCGCGCGAGGAGTGATTTTGAAAAAGAGGGTAGCGGAACTGGTACCGGCGCTCGAAGCGGTGATGAGAGGCCAATACTGGATCGAGAGTCAAAGCGTATCCAACGTGGTGCAGATCGTGCAGCAGCTGGCCGCGACGAACACCCAACCTTCCCAGCCGCAGAACCGCTTTGGCCTAACCGCCCGCGAGACCGAGATCATCTCGTTCATCACGCAGGGCTGCATGAACCGCGACATTGCCAACTCGCTCTCCATCACGGAGGAGACGGTCAAGCGCCATCTCACCAACATCTTCAACAAAGTAGGGATGTCGAACCGCCTCGAACTAGCCCTATTTGCCATTGAGCACGGGCTAGTTCGAAAGTGACCTCGCTGCGGGTTGCCCGCTACGGGGCGACTGACGAGTCTTGATCAGTTTTTCAGGATCGTAGCTTGCCGCCCGAATTTGCTCCACGATCTCCTCGTAGGTCGTTCCATCCATCTCTGGTGTGCGGCTCAGGATCCAGAGGTACTTTCGCTTCGGGTGGCCGACGACCGCGTAGCGATACCCGGGGTCGAGATCGATGATCCAGTAGTCGCCCCAGAACGGCCAGAAGAACGACACCTTGAGCTTCGCGTTGGTCTGCGGGTCAATGATGCGTGCGCGTCCGCGGGCGATGGTCTCGCGCCCATCGAGCGAGTCGCGGTTGCAGCGGTTGACCACCTCGATCATCCCATCGTCGCGCAACGTGTAGACGGCGGCGGTCGCCGTGCATCCCTTCTGAAACCGCTGCGGATAGCTTGCGATCTCGTACCAAGTCCCCACGTAGCGCGTCAGGTCGACGTGGCTGACCGTCCGGAGCGGCGCGGGGTTGTTCGCGCTGGTACCGGGTGCGGCCTTCGCGAGGCCCACGATCAGGCACAGGAGTCCCGCCGGCCGGATGACGTGCCTCATTGGTGATCCTCCGTTTCGCTCGTGCGTCGCCGGGGCGTGGGGGGGCGAGGCGAGACGGCAGACCGAACGGCCGCCGTCGCGATCCCCCGCAGCATGCCCGTGAAGATGAGCCGGTGGATCGGATAGAGCGCATACCAGTAGAGGAGCCCCGCCAGTCCGAGCGGATCGAAGATCGCGGTCTGGCGGATCCGCGCACCCGCGCCTGTCGGTTCCACCTCGAACTGGAGCCAGGCGCGCCCCGGCAGCCGCATCTCGGCGGCCAGTCGCAGAACGCTTGGCGACTCGAACGCCTCCACGCGCCAGAAGTCGAGCGCGTCGCCCACGCGCAGCGCTTCCGGGTCCCGGCGCCCGCGGCGCAGCCCGGGACCTCCGACCAGCAGGTCGAGCCAGCCCCGTATTCGCCAGAGGCCATTGCCAAAGTACCATCCCGCGCCGCCGCCGATCCGGCGGATCGGCCCAAAGGCCTGCTCGGGC
>JAIQGB010000151.1 GCA_020072905.1 Terriglobia bacterium
CCCAAAACCGCGTGGACTGTAACCAGCTTCACTTCTACAACGACATTACGGGCTCCTCGTCGTGGACCTCCTCCTATCCCTCCATCGCCACCGTCAACAACTCCAACCACAAAGGGCTGGCTACGGGCGTCTCGGGAGGGACAACGACGATCGTCGCTCAATTCTCCACCACCAACTACCAATACATCCCCTATTCTGGCTGCCGCACACAGCCCGTCAACGGCGCCGGCAACAGAACGTGCAACGTGCGTGTGCCGTACTCCGCGGCGTTCATTACCGAGACGAATCACTATTCCCTAAACCAGACAGATTGCGCGGCCCGAAGCGGCCCCCCCGGCAGTCAGGGGTTTGAGCGGTGGGTTAGGTTGGAGCTTCGAGATCAAGCAGGGCTGCCCATCGCAAAGTCAGGGATTCAGATGGCAGACGGCATCCAAATTGGCTCCCCAAACGACCTGGGAATTGCCGGAGGGCAGACCGCGAACACTCCGACTGACTCGGCCGGGCGGTGGCTCGACCGCTACTTCGTATGTTCCACGGCTTGCCCAGCCAGTCCCGGGGAGACGGACGCGCTCCAGTACTGGGGTGCGAATGGTATCCCGCTGGGCCATGTCAATGCAATCATGTACAAGTGTGCTTGGATAACCGTGGATGGTAACTAGCCATGAAACAGCCCATTCTTCTCGTATCCATAATTCTCGCGGCGGGCCTCGAGTTTTCGGCTCGTGGCGCACAGCACCCTGACTGTCAGACCACAGGTATCTTGGCTCAGCGGGTGGACTCCTACGCGGTGGACGGTATGACCGTGATTGATGGCGTTATGCAACTCGCGCAGCAGGCGCACATCCCGCTAGGAATCGAATACGCGAATCCCGACGATATGAGCGTCCGAGTCTCACTCAACCTGCGCTCGCCAACCGTAGGGGAGGCCTTGGAAGCGATACTTCCCTCCGGCAAGGGGTACGTCGTGTGCGGTCTGGATGGGGTGGTCCATATCACTAACACAAACGTCCCGCCTAGGGACAAGAACGCGCTCGATCGGGTGCTCCGCGAGTTCTCAATCCCGCGAGCTTCGGGGCTCGTGACTGTTGTCATGGCCAGCAATCTATTGAGGATGGAACTGAAACGGTCGCTCCAGCCCGCTCCATCACAGGCGGCCACGGGCCCAGTCGGCATCGTGGGAAGTCTTCCCGTGGGCAGAGTGGAGAATAAGATCGGCCCTCTGAGTCTCCACAATGTGACTGTTCGCAAGGTGCTAGACCGCCTCGTGTCTGAGCATAACAATTCCGCGTGGTTGGTAGTCGTCCCGCCCGAGAGGCTGGAGCATCCACCCTCCGGCAGTCCCAGCCTTAATGTAAACGATTTGTGGCTTATCCTTGAATACGATGTTTCCCCTCCGCGCTGGTCCGATGGCCTCCTGTCCCTGTTACGACAGAACTGGTCGCGGCGCTTCCGAAGTGAGGAGCCCCAGCGGCCCACACGCGGTTTCTGATGCCGTGCGGTATCCCCGCGAGCGGGTGCCCTACAATGACATCGCTCTGCTTTGGGGAGGGAAATTTGACGGGAACTATTACAACTGGACGGGGGGCTGGTCCACACCCTTAAATTGTGGGGTCTACGATTTCCCGAAGGCACAGGTCTGGTTGCTCGTGGATTTAGGTGGCCGCGCTGCGCTGGGGGCAAGTCGCTTGGCGACCGCCCAGACCGTGAAGAGTGGGTAGCCACGCTTGGGGCCTTTCCAAGCGTGGGCTTTCCCGCGTTCATGAACCACGGTCAGGAGAGCCCTGCCCGCGGTCACCCGCATCAGACCTGCAGATTGCGCAGGTAGGGAACGCTGGCCTTCATCATCTCCAGGTTCATCTCGACGTAGTAATTCTTGATGCCGCCGATCTTCGCCGCGGTAAAGATTTTCTTCCAGTCGAGGGTGTCCTGGCCCACGGGCGTTATTTTTCGGGTTTTTGCTGACCAGCCCTGTACGTGCATCGAAACGAAGCGACCGGGGTATTTGGTGAAATACTCAGCGGCGTCGTAACCCTGGCTGATTGTGGAGACCTGAAACTGGAACTTGACCAGCTTCGGTTCGAGAAGTTTGAACAACAAGTCATAGGTGCGCTGGCCGTCGACCATGGAGAGCTCAAAGTCTTCATTGTGAAGGCCCTGCTGGATGCCGGCCTTGGCCGCCTGCTCGCCCATTTTGTTGTATTCGTCGGCCGCCCGCTTCACGTCATCCATCGTCGGTTTCCGCGGCCCGTCGAGGCTTGCCACGAGCATTTGCGTCAGGCCGACGTCTTTTGCCCAGGCAATGCTGCCCGCCTGATCTTTCCTGAGTTCCTCCATGCCGAAGTGAGAGCTCACACAGGTGACGCCCGAATCACCCAAGATTTTCCGAAGTTCGGCCCCTGTGTACTTACCGACGCCGGCGAACCCGGAGTCGGCGTAGCCCGCCGGCGAGCACAGCTCGATCGCCTGAAAGCCGCCCTCGGCAAGCTGCGTGATTGTGCCAGGAAAGTCCTTGGCGATCATCGTCCTGACAGGCCACGTCTGACACCCAATGGGCATGCCCAGCGGATTGGCACGAAGCACCCCCGCGCCTGCAGACAGGAACCCGGCCACAGCGGCATTCGTCGCCGCATTCTTGAAAAACTCTCGTCTCGAAATTGCGGACATTCACCCCTCCTTAACGCGTTGAATCGGTCTGGAGCATGTCCAGCCCGCGCGGGGTATTGTCTCACAATTCCGAGACAATGAACGAACGCTGCGGCGAGCAGGGGTGGGCCAGCCGAACTGCTTGGCCGTATGATCGGCAAATCGGAGATGCGGTCCACCCCGTCAAATCGACGAAGGTGCCTGGATTGGCGCCGGCGCGGGGCGCGTAAATTGATTGACGCTCTTGATTGGCGGATGGGATTTGTAGTAGAAATTACCCGAAGATGGCAGTGAGAGCACCCAAACGGAGTCTGACGTTTGACCCAAACACTTTCCTGGCGAGAGTCAGCGAGGGGAGAAGTGTCGCTTCCTACCGGCGGAAGCAAGTGATCTTTGCGCAAGGCGATCCGGCGGACGCGGTGTTCTACGTTCAGAAGGGGCGAGTGAAGCTGACCGTGGTTTCCAAACAGGGGAAGGAAGCTGTTGTTGCGCTTCTCGGTGCTGAGGAGTTCTTCGGCGAAGGCTGCATGGCCGGGCAGCCCTTGCGCATGTCAACAGCCACGGCGACTGAAGACGCGACAATTCTTCGTCTCCGCAAGAAGGCCATGGTGCGGCTGCTTCACACCGACCCAAGATTCTCGGAGCTATTCACGGCCTACCTGCTCTCCCGCAACATTCGATATGAAGAGGACCTGGTCGATCAACTGTTCAATTCCAGCGAGAAGCGGTTGGCTCGGGTTCTGCTTCTGCTTGCGCACTTTGGCAAGGACGGCAAGCAGGAACCGGTGATTCCGAAAATCAGCCAAGAAACCCTGGCGGGAATGGTCGGAACCACCCGGTCGAGAGTCAGCCACTTCATGAACAAATTCCGCAAACTCGGATTCCTCGATTACAACGGCGGAATGCTGGTTCACAGTTCGCTCCTCAACATCGTCCTTCATGAGTGGAGTTCCCCCCTCGCGAATGTCTTAGGCGAACAAAGGCCCGGGTCGAGCCCCGCCTATCATCTGAAATGTGAGCAATATTGAACAGATTTCCGGGCCCGGACATGCTATTGTATGGCGGGCTCAATTGGGGAAAACAGCGGGACGCTGGTACGAGGTATTGACTGGCAATGTTGTCTGGTCGAATGCCGTTCGCGATGCATACCGTCTCACCTGCTTCTGAGACCAGCCCCGCCACTCAACTTCTGACACCGAGGCGAAAAGCAAATGAATATTCTGCTCTATAACCCAGACAACGAAATCACCAACAACTTCATGCCACACCTTTGGATGTTCCTCCTGAAATCGCTCACGCCTCCGGGTCACAAGGTGTTCCTGATCGACGGCAACGCACGGCGGTTGAGCAAACAGCAACTGGTCGAATACATCCGGGAGAAGAACATCGGCCTGGTGGGTATTGGCGCCATGACGCGCATGATCCGGAAGGCTTACCAGATGGCAGATGCCGTGCGCGCGGCGGGCGTTCCGGTGGTGATGGGAGGTCCTCACGTCACCGAGGTGCCCGACGAACCGCTGGGGCGTGACGGGGAGCCTCGCCACGCCGACGCTGTGGCCCTGGGGGAGGCCGACCAAACCTGGCCAACCATTGTGGCGGATGCCGAGCGCGGCACGCTGAAAGAAATCTATGCCCCGGTGGGTGCGGACGGCAAGGAGGTCAAGCCTTCCCTGGACGATTACCCGGTGATCCACTGGGACCGCATGGACCTTGACCAGTTCAACCTGGTCCAGCACTTCCCCAAGATGGCGCGGCGCCTGCTGTCGCTTTTCGGCATGACCTGGCAGAGCTTCCACCTGATGCCAATTGAATCCGGCCGTGGCTGTCCCTACGGATGCGAGTTCTGCACGGTGACGGGTTTCTTCGGTGACTCAATCCGCTTCCGGTCGAATGAAAGCGTCGTCAAGGAGCTGCTGATGCTGAAGGCGCTGGAGAAGAAACAGAAAGGAAAGATCGCTGTTTTCTTTATCGACGACAACTTCGCGATCAACCCTCGGCGCACCAAGTCCTTGCTGCGGGAGATCATCGCCCGTGGCGCCCAGGTGCCCTGGGTCGCACAAATCAGCATGAACCTGTTGCGCGACGAGGAACTGGTCTCCCTCATCGCCCAAAGCGGCGGCCGGTGGATCTTCATGGGGCTCGAGTCCATTGATCCCGCGAATCTCAAGAGCGTCAGCAAGGGGTTCAACAAGCCCCATGAGTACAAGGCGATTCTGGAGCGCCTCGCTCGACACAATCTCTACGCCATCACGTCGTTTATCTTCGGGATGGATAGCGACCGCCCGGGTGTGGCCGAGCGCACTTTGGAAGTGATTCGCTCCTGGCCGCCGGGCCTCCCTGTGTTTGGGTTGCTGACACCATATCCGGCGACTCCGCTCTATGACCGGCTGGCTGCGTCCGGCCGACTCACCCGGCCGAAACACTGGTTGGAGTTTAGGCCCTTCACCATGGACTTTTCACCTCTGGAGATTACCGCCGACCAGGCGGAGGCGGAGGTTCGGCAGGCCTGGGCGGCGTCATACAATCCCAGGACCATCGCCTCCGCCATTGGCTGGTTGGGATCGAGGTCTTTTGCCGACCGCCTGAGTCATCTGCTCGGTCGCCTGGCCTTCCGAGGAATTTACTTTCCGCAGATGAAGCGGCGGGAGTGGATGCAGGTCCTTTTTCAGAACCGAGGCCCCATCCTCCGCCTGCTCGCCCAGGCACTGGCATTCAAATTCAAGCCGCGGCCGCGCGAGCCCTTCTCTCTCGATCCCCAACTACCGGTCGAGCGCACCGCCTGAGCGTCTGAACAAGCAGGCTGGACGTCGGCGTGGACGAAGCCGCCCCGCCGGCGTTGGTCTACCAACCGGCCCCGCTGTGGATTCCGCTTATTGCGCTGGCCTAACGGTTGAATTAAGATTCCCCTTAGGGCAGAGCCATATCAGGAGATTCTTTAATGCGAATCGGAGCCGGTAGAGGGCTTCTATTGTACCTTCTTCCCTATTCGCGCGTCACGGCTTTGACTATCGTTGGGCAGGGCCAGACAACAAAGACCAGCTTTCATGAAGCTCTGCCGCGCACGTGGGATGACGCGCCATGGCGGGCGACGCCAGCGTTTGGTTTGACTCTCGCTGGATGCCGGGCGATAGCGTCTCCACCGGGTTCGAGCCGTATGGCGTGAGGACGTACGCGGTGGAAGGCCATCCTTTCGGCCTCGATCTTTCGGCTGAAGACAAGAGGCCCCTGGTCGGCTTTTTGAAAACGTTGTCGGGAGGTCCCCTTGCGAAAGAAATCAATCGCTCACCTTGCCGTTGGCGCCGGCATTTTCCTCAGTCTGTTAGCCGTGACGCCCAGCCGGCAGCGCGAGAGAACCGAGCGCAGCTTCAGACCCAATGTTCCGAAGACTTGGGATGACGCGGCGCTGGCGGATTGGGCAACTCCGGTCGCGGGACTGAACGTGCGCCCCACTCACATGTCGGAAAAAGAGTACTACTCAATGGCGGTCGAGAACCTGCGCACCTATCCCGTTTATTACCCGGGTCGCGAGTCGCGGGGCTACTGGGAGATGTTGCAGCACGTCGGGCCGAAGCCTCTCATCGAGCCGGAAAAGCTGAAGAGCGAGGCGGACTGGATCGAGGCAGGGCGCAGAGTCTTCGATGAGGTTGACGATTTGCATTTGCGCACCTTCGACCCAAAGCTTATCGCCGCGGCCAGGAGCCGCGAGACCTTCGAGGCGATCGGTACACAACCCTACCCGGACGGAACGGTGGACGGGGTGCGGTGGGCGCCCACGAAGCAAGGTGTCGCGCTCTCGATCGCCGGCTGCAAGAATTGCCATCTTCTCACCCTGCCGGATGGCACGCGCGTCCCCGGAGCTCCTACGTTCGCCCAAGTCTCCCGCACGCACCGGTTCAAATACATAAGCCCATTTATCTTCCCGATTCACTCCGCAAATCGCGTGATACCTACTGCCACGCCGTTCTTCATGGGCTCCGAGCCTTACGGCATGTGGTTGTACCAGGCGTTCGGGGTCCCCTGGGAAAAGGACGACATCCACGAGCGGCTGAAGACTGCCACCACGGATCAGGGTCCGGCGATAAATCGAAGCGCCCTCATTGGTGGCGGCCTTCCGCGCTGGAACGGTAGTCCGTTTTACCCGACCAAGGTCCCCGATCTCATCGGCATCAGGGATCGAAAATATATCGACCACACCGCAACACACCTGCATCGCGACATTGGCGACCTGATGCGCTACGCGGCTCTGGTGAGTTTCGCCGAACCCACCGACTTCGGCCCGTATCACGTGACTTCGCCGGATACGAAGAGAGTCCGGGCGAGATTGTCGGATGAAGCGCTGTACGCGCTCGCGCTATATATCTACTCGCTCCAGCCGCCTCACAATCCGAACCCATTCGATCGGCAAGCGAAGCTTGGGCAAAAGATTTTCGAGCGCGAGGGCTGCGTGATGTGTCACACTCCGCCGCTCTACACCAGCAACAAGCTGACGCTCGCTGAAGGCTTCACCCCGCCAGAAGACGCGCCTAAAACGCTCGACATCCTGCCGATCTCGGTCGGCACCGATCCCGGCCTGGCGCTCAAGACGCGCAAGGGGACGGGCTACTATAAGGTGCCGTCGCTGAAGGGCGTGTGGTATCGCGGGCACTACTTGCACGATGGATCGGCGGCCAGCCTGGAGGAGATGTTTGATCCGGGCCGAGTGAAGGAGACGCACGTGCCGGGAGGCTGGAGCCCGCCGGGAACCAAGACATGGGCGATCAAGGGCCATCCCTTCGGGCTCGATCTTTCGGCTGAAGACAGGAAAGCGCTGATCGCGTTTTTGAAAACCCTGTGAGGAATTGGTCGGAAAAGAAAAGCTTGGGCAAGCTCACTCCACAGTCGTGAAGGAGACATTTCATGCGAGCCGCGTCCATAGCCATCGTACTTCTGGCTTCAGTTTTGACCGGCCTTCCTATGGCCCATGACTGGGGCAACGCCCGCGGGAAAAGCCGCGGTCTGCAGGGATGTCCTTGAATATCGCGACGCGTGGAACCGCCACGAATCCCAGACCATCGCCCGCATGCTTACCGAAAACGCAGATCGTGGAATATTTCCGATCTACATTGGAGAGACGTCGATGAGTACGCATGGCAGCACGTGACGGTTTATCAAGGAGTTGGAAAGCTGCGCGAACCCCCCAAGCTAAACTCGCCCCGGCCTTCCGGCCAGCAGATTGACTCCCCGTCGGGATGTTAGGGCGACGCAGCGAAACCTGGCATGCGGCAAACGTGTTGCAGCCGCACAAAAGAAAAACCCCGGCGCGAGGGCCGGGGTGGGATCGAGCCAGCAATCCGGGTTCAAAAATGGCAAGCCGGCTTGGCTACTGCTGCGTGGATGGCGCGGTCGCCTGTTGGCCTTGCTTTTGGCCTCCCGTGGCACCCTTCTTCTTGGAGTGCTTCATGTGGGTCTTGCTGGTCTCCGTGGTAGCGGCCGCATCCTTCGACTTCTTGTGATGCCGGGCGAAAGCCGGCACGCTCAGCGAGGCCGCAACCGCCAGAACCGTCAGCGCCGTGAGAACTTTCTTCATAGTTATCGTGTTCCTCCTATGGATTTGCTTGCAGGGACCAATCAAGCACGAGAGCAGCCAAACCTTTCGCCGGCCGACGTTTTGCGGGTAATTGCCTTTCCGGACAGCGAGTTGAAGCTTCGAGGGCAGACGGTTGGATTGAGGCTCGGAGGTGCAGCGAATACACGATATCGCATGACCGTACACGAAATCGTGCCTCAAGCCCTCCAGGAGAATGTGGGCGCGGCTTGCATCCACGCCCCCGCGGCGGAGTTTCACGGAAAGGTGGGGACGACGGTGGGCGGATAAAGTTCCAAGGCCAGCACCAGAGCATCCTCCTGCGGCTCGCGGTAGTAATCCTTGCGGATGGAGTGCAAAGCAAACCCGATCGAGTAATAGAGGGATTGCGCCGGTTTGTTGGAGGCGCGAACTTCCAGGAAGACGCGTTTGGCTCCGGCTCTCAGCATCTGCTCGCGCGCGGACAGGAGTAGCGCCCGGCCGACGCCTTGCTGACGATGCTCGGAATCCACCGCCATGTTGCGGACCTCCACCTCGTCGATAATCCGGTGAAAAGCCGCAAAGCCGACCAGCTTGGGACGCTCCATCGTATCCAGCTCGGCGACCAAGATCTTCCCACCCGCGTCTTCCATCAGGCGCTCATAATCGCCCTCTGTCCAGCGCGCGGCCTCCGGAGCCTTCTGCTGCAGATCCAGAATGGCGCGAAGGTCGTCTTTGCTAGCGATGCGAATCTTCATACGAGTTGTGAGTTCTCAGCAAAACTCGCGGGCGCCGTCTAATGTGCCTTCTTACGTTTGCTGCGCGCGGCCTTTCACTGT
>JAIQGB010000152.1 GCA_020072905.1 Terriglobia bacterium
CTTGGGGTGTTTCGGCCACCGCTTCGATCAGCCCGTCGGTGATGCGGTTAGGATAGTAGTAGAGTGCCCGAAGCCAAACGAGTTCCGGGATTTTCCCCAACTCCCGAATCAGTGTCGCGAGGCCGTCGCGCAGCCCCAAATCTTCACCGTAACTCGTTGTGTCCTGGCCGATCAAGGTGATCTCGCGGACCCCGCGAAGAACGAAGTTCTCCGCCTCGCGCACCACGCTCTCGAAGCGTCGCGAGCGGAAACGTCCGCGCATTTGCGGAATCACGCAGAACGAGCACGGGTGGTCGCAGCCCTCGGCGATCTTGACGTAGGCGCTATACGCGGGCGTCGCCAGTACTCGCGGCGTGAACTCGTGATAGAGGTATGGCTCGACGGGCTCCTCGCACGCACGGCGTCCGCTCTCGCCGCCACAGGCTTCCAGAACGCGTTCGAGTTCATTCGTCCCGATGACGAAATCCACTTCCGGGATTTCTTTGAGGATTTCCTGCCGGTAGCGCTCCACCAGGCAGCCCGCCACCACCAGTCGCCTCGCCGATCCCGACTTCTTGTGCTCCGCCATTTCCAGAATGGTGTCGATGGACTCGCGCTTGGCAGGCTCGATGAAACTGCAGGTGTTGACGATGAGGACGTCGGCCTCCTCGGCGCGCGGCGTCAGCTCGTAGCCCTGCCGCGCCAGGATTCCCAGCATCACTTCGCTGTCCACAAGATTCTTGGGACAGCCCAGGCTGACCATTCCCACTTTGGGCATAGACGGATTAAACCCCGGGACCGCGGCGGCAGCGCACCGCTAAGAGTGAAATTTTATCACGATTTCGCCCTGGGCAGTGCGCGCGCCCTCAGACCAGTTCGTGTACCACAACCGTTGTTCGATTGTCCCCGCGTGTCCGAAGACGCGGTTGTGTCGCTTGACGATCAGCCTGTGACGACCGACCAGCCACTCAGTCAACGCACCACCGATTACGGACTTCCGACTGTGCGCTGCCAAACCAGGACGACATCTTCAGCCGAGCCGGCAATGTATTCGCCGTTGGGAGAAAAGGCCACGGTGAGGATGGGCGATTTGCTTTCTGCCAGCGTCTGCTCGAGCGTTCCCTGCTCTGCCGACCAGACGCGGACCGTCGTGTCCTCACCCCCCGACACTACCCAAGTGCCGTCCGGCGAAAATTCTGCCCAATGGACGGGTCCGTGATGTCCCTCGAGAGTCTTCAGGAGGCGCCATTCAGGGACGGACCAGATCCGCACCTTGCCGTCCTCGCAGGCGGTAACGGCTTTCTTGTCGTCGCGTGAAAACGCCATGCTCAGAACCGTACCCTGGTGGCCGCGCAGTGAATCCACAAACTGATGCTCGTGCAACTCCACGACCGTCGGATCGGATGTAGAGCTCGCTTCGATCTGGGCGAGCAGCAGCCAATGGCCGTCCGGCGAGAATTCGAAGAGATTGGGTCGCCGGGTCAGCGCCGACAGGGTGACGCGACCGCCGCGCCCCGTCACAGGCTGCCAAAGGTCGAAATTGCTGTCCCTGTAAAAAGCCAGGTAGCCGATCTGCGGGAAGTAGCGAGGCGGCGTGAACCCGCCACCCGCGGCTATGGCGTTGACTTTGCCGAACGAACTGTCCTGTTCGATGTCCCACTGGAAGCCGAGGGTGGGAGTCGATCCTGCGGAGCGCTTGTCCTTGGCTCGGAAGAGGCCACTGCCGAGCAGGAAGAGCCTGCTCGGGGCCACATAGTTCGCGGATTGAATCGTCAAATCGGCGACGCCTTCCACATGCGGGCGCAGAGTTTTCTGCACGCCTCCCTCCCGGAGATTCATCAGCACGACCTTGTCTTCGGTGACTACGGCCAACGCCGTGCTGTCGGGGGAGAACGCCGCGGCGGGAGAGTAGGCGAGCGCCAGGTGGCCTTCCACGCGCCCGTGGCTGACCCAGGTGTAGTGCGGCGGCGGTCCCTCGACGGATTCAATCTGCGCGAAAAGTAGGTGCGCCACAGAGACACAGAGACACAGAACCAAGAGAAGGATAAAGGATGAAGGATGAAGGAAGAACTTACGCGAAAAGCGTTGCGACAGACCGTCCGCTGTTTCGCGCCCCGCTCTCATTATTGGTTCGTCTCCGTGCCTCTGTGCCTCGGTGGATTGGTTAGACAATTTGGCCTCGGGCGATACGGCTCACCAGCTCGCGGTCGGCTTCCAGGAAGTTGTACTCCGGGAGATTTTCGCGCGGCGCCCACGAGACCGATTCAAAGACGCGGTTGGTGACCTTCCCCTGATAGGTTGGCACGGAGAAGAACACGACCTCGACGTATCGGTCGGGGTAACGATGACGCAGGCGGAAGAGTTCCCTGCCGATTTCGGCCTCGATCGAAAGTTCCTCGGCGAGTTCGCGGCGCAGGGAATCTTCCAAGCCTTCTCCGTCGCGCACTTTGCCTCCCGGGAATTCCCACTGCAGGCCGTAGGCGTCGGCGCGGTGCCGCTGGCAGATCAAGATTCGGTCACCGTCTACTAGGATGCCGGCGGTGACCAGGATGGGTGTCGCGTCGGGCACAAAATCATTGTAGCAGGGAAGTACGGGCGGTGCGGGTCGCGAGGGAGCTGTGAAGGAGGCGAAGGTGAGCGTCCGCGCGACTTGCGGATCAGTGGATGTGCTTGACCTTCTTCTGCATGTAGTCCATCAGCAGATACTGGCCGAGCGTGTAGGGCGTGGTGAAGTAGGCTTTACCGCGGCAGATTTCCGTGACCTTCTGCACAAAGTTGATCAGGCCGTAATCGGATGCCAGCATGAAGGTATTGATGAGGATTCCGTTGCGGCGGCAGCGCGCCACTTCGTGCAGCGTCTCGGAGACCACCAGCGGGTCGAGCCCGAAGGCGTTCTTGTAAATCCTGCCGTCCTCGAGCGTGAGCGCGGACGGCTTGCCGTCCGTGATCATCACGATTTGCCGCATATCTTTCTTCTGACGGGATAAGATCCGCTGCGCCAGGCGCAATCCTTCGCGCGTGTTCGTGTAGTACGGTCCCACCTTGACGCGGGCGAGTTCGGAGAGCGGCATCTCCTCCGCGGAATCGTGGAAGAGCACGAGGTGCAGCGTGTCGCCCGGATACTGCGTGCGGATCATGTGCTTGAGAGCGAGCGCCACCTTCTTGGCCGGCGTGAAGCGGTCCTCGCCGTAAAGAATCATGCTGTGACTGCAATCGAGCATCAGCACCGTGGCGCAGGAGCTCTGATACTCGCACTGGCGGACTTGCAGGTCCTTGTAGTCGAGATCGATGGGCACGCGCAGTCCCTGGCGCTCAATGGCGGAAAGCAGCGTGGCGTTGACGTCCAAGTTCATCGTGTCGCCGAACTCGTAAGGGCGGCTCGAGCCGTGAGCTTCGATGCCGGTCGCGAGCTCGCGCGTGTCGTGGCGCCCGAAGCTGGATTTGCCCAGCGAGGCAAGCAAGTCTTTCAAGGTTTTGTAACCCAGAAAGTCGAGGGCCTTGTCGGTCAGCTCGAATTTGGCCTGGCCCTCGGGGCCCATCGCGTTTCCTGTGGTGGGTCGGTCGACCTGGCCCTGATTCGCGTGGGGCTGCTCGATAGTGACGTAGCCTTCTTCCGCCAGCCGCTCGAGCAGCTTGTCGATGAGCTGGGAAAGTTGCGAGTCTTTGAAA
This sequence comes from Terriglobia bacterium, assembly GCA_020072905.1. Lineage (GTDB taxonomy): Bacteria > Acidobacteriota > Terriglobia > UBA7540 > UBA7540 > JAIQGB01. The sequence continues at coordinate 3,649 of JAIQGB010000152.1, forward strand.
TTCTTGGCGTTTTCGAGCAGCTCGTTGAGCAGCTCCTGCGGGACCATGCCTTGCTGGCGAAGGGCTTCGAGGAGCGCTTGGTGGAGGTTTTCCATCGTGCGCTCGGGGTCCATCTGATAGAAGTTGTAAGACTGCTCGTTGAAACCACTTTCCAGCAGGAAATCCTGAAGAAGCTGCAGGAGGTCTTCGGCGCTCAGGTCGTTCAAGGGGTCGGCGACGTATTTGGAATACTTGATGTATTTCATTTGAGCCGTCAGCGATCAGCCATCAGCTTTCAGCCACGAAGGACAAAACACGAAAGGCCCGACTTCAGTTGATGGGCCGCCGCCGCGGGCCGAGTGGCCCGGGCTCTTCGGATTCGCCCCGTGTGGGCCGCTGGTGCTCAGCGTGATAGCCGAGTTCCTCGTTGCGGCTGATCTTCTTCAGCGCATAGAGCCCTTCGAGAATGAATTCGGCGCCGGCGACCAGCAGGGCAGCGTCGTCTTTCGCTTTGATGCCCAGCGCTTGGGTCTTCTCGAACAACCCCTGGATTTTCTTCAACTGCGCGTAAATCTCTTCGCTCGGTGCGGTGCCGGGATATTTCAGATTGCCGCCCAGCTCGAACCATTGCACGACCGAGTGCATGGGGACGCCATCGTAGTATTTCTTGAAAACGCGGGCCGTCGCCTGGCGAATGATGTCGCGCGCCACGTTGTCGGCGCCGCGCAACTCGCCCTCGTATTCAAGCTCGAATTTCCCCGTGAGTGACGGTAATGCCTCGTAGATGTCGGAGCAGCGTGGCACGACGTTTTTCTCGCGGTTCGCCAGAGCGCGGCGCTCGGCATTGGAAAGCACGTTTTCGAGGCAGGTGATGGGCATACGCTGGCTGACGCCGCTGCGCTTGTCGATTTTCTTTTCCTGCCGCGCCTCGAAGGCGATGCTTTCGATGACCTCGCGCACGAACTGCGGGATGACGAGTCGGCCGGAGCTGTCGCGGCTCGTCCAAGCTTCCTGCTCCGTGATGGCCATGCCGTGATCGAGCGTGGCGGGATAGTGCGTGCGGATTTCTGAGCCGATGCGGTCTTTGAGCGGGGTGATGATCTTGCCGCGCGCCGTGTAATCCTCGGGGTTGGCAGTGAAGACGAGGCCCACATCAAGGGGCAGGCGGACCGGATAACCCTTAATCTGGACGTCGCCCTCCTGCATGATGTTGAACAGTCCCACCTGGATTTTCCCCGCCAGGTCCGGCAGCTCGTTGATGGCGAAGATGCCGCGGTTGGCGCGGGGCAGCAGGCCGAAGTGAATCGTCAGTTCGCTGGAGAGCGCGTGCCCGCCGCGCGCCGCCTTGATGGGGTCGAGGTCGCCGATGATGTCGGCGATGGTCACGTCCGGAGTCGCCAGCTTTTCGACGAAGCGCTGCTCGCGCGGCAGGTAGTCGAGGGCCGTCGCGTCGCCGCACTCCGCGAGGCGCTCCGCACAAGCGCGGCAGATGGGTTTGAGCGGGTCGTCATTGATCTCACAGCCGGCGACGAAGGGGATCTCCGCGTCGAGCAGGCTGACGAGCGAGCGCAGGATCCGGCTCTTCGCTTGGCCTCTCAGTCCGAGCAGGATGAAGTTGTGCCGGGAGAGGATGGCGTTCGAGATCTGCGGCACCACGGAATCGTCATAGCCGATGATGCCGGGGAAAATTGTTTCCCGCGCTTCGAGCTTGCGGATGAGGTTCGCGCGCATCTCATCCTTGACGCTCACACTCCGATAGTTCGACTTCTTCAGTTCTCCGAGAGTTCTTGGTTTTAGCATTTGCCCTGGCCCCAGAGCACATTATAAGCAACTCCGGGGGCCAACTCAACGCGGGATTCTGGGGACGCGGGGCCGTTTGCGATGTTTTGATGTGCGTCAAGCCGGGGCGGTCCGTCGCAGCGGTCAAATTTCCGGGCGGACGTTGCCGTTGCCGCCGGCCTTGGCGCGCGCCCGCTGCATGCGTTCGACGTGCGCGAGCCACTGCCGGATGGCTTGGGTGACACGCCGCAGGCGCTCGCTCTCATCGCGCAGGCCGAGGATTTCCTGCTTGAATTCCGCGCTGAGTGGTAGGGGGGCGGCGATGCGGAAGGAAAGATGCCGGTAGGGACGCGGAAGATGGATCGGTACTTCAGGGGATTCGCGCAGCCGCTGCATGGCGGAGCGGAACAATTCGATGGCCGCTTCGGCGCTGGCATCGCTGGGAAGATCGTGTTCCGGATCGTCATCGAAAAACTGCACGCCGCCCCGCAGGTAGGCCTTCTCCTCGTCGGTATAGAGAATCTCGAAACGGCGGCTGCCCACCGTGAAGAGATCCATGCGCCCGTCTTCGTACTTGCGGGTCACGTTGAGGATGCGCGCCGTGCACCCGACCGTCGCCAACTGTTCGCCTTGAGCCAGGAGCACGCCGAACTCCTGCTGCCCGGTGCCGGAGGCCTTGGCCGCCAGGCATTCTCCGATCATCTCCTTGTAGCGTTCTTCGAAGATGTGCAGGGGGAAAGGCTGCTGCGGGAAGAGTACGACCTCCAGAGGGAAAAGTGGAAGGAGCAGATCATCCATAACCCCACCAGTCCACCGGCGAGAGAGACGTTCGCAGGCTCCGCAGTGTTTGCGGGATGGATTCTGGCTGCTGGCGGGGCGGATTATAGCACGCGTGTCCAGCCGCATCCCGGCGTGGGGGTTTCCGTTTCAAAACGTGCCTGTCATCGGCATGGAGAAGGGCTCACGCGGCAGTCGCTGGCTCGATCGCTGCCGCGGCGTTGACCCAGAACCACAGCACCGGCGCCGCAAGCGTGACGACGGCGGCAAAGTCGAGTGCCTGCGTCCAGCCGAAGCGCGTGGCGATGTAGGCGGTCACAATCGGTGAGAGCCAGCCGCCCAGGTTGCCGAACATGTTCATCAGTCCCGAGAGCGAGCCGGAGAAATTGCGCGTCAGGTCGTTGCAGGTGGCCCACCAGGTGGCCGTGGCGAAGAGATTGAATCCCGCCGCGGCGGCGAGCAGCAAGATGGCCAGGGTATTGTCCTCGGCGTGACCCCCCGCCCAGAGCAGCGTGGCCGAGCAGGCCGCCCCCAGCCACACGGCGCTCTGGCGGCCTCGTCGCTTGCCCCAGCGAGCCACGGCGCGGTCGGAAATCCGTCCGCCGAGCGGCGCGAGCAAGGCAATGGCGATGAAGGGCGCGGATCCCCAGAACCCCCCTTGCGTCACGGTCAGGCCGCGCACGCGCACCAGGTAGATGAAGAACCACGTGTAGAAGATGTAGGCCGGATAGGCGATGCAGAAATAGCTCAGGATCAATGCCCAGACCGACCCACTCGAGAAGATCCTGTTCCACGGGGTCGGCTGGCGAGGCGCCGAGGACGTACGTGTTACATTTCGGCCCGCAATGCCCGCGCGAATCAGGGCGAGTTCCGCGGCGTTCATGCGCCGATGCTCTTGGGGATGGTTCGTCGCGTAGAGATTCCAGACGAGCGCCACCAGCCCGCCCGCCAGGGCGCAAGCATAGAACGACGTCCGCCAGCCCCAGTGCTCTGCCATCGAGGAGATGAACATGGGTGTCACGATGCCGCCGGCGCCGATGCCGACCAGCCAAAGGCTGTTGCCGATGCCGCGTTCCCGCTCGCTCATCCAAAACGCCACCATCCGGCTGGTGTTGGGGAACACTGTCCCCTCGCCAACGCCAACCAAGAACCGCGCCATGGCAAACGACCAGGCGAGCCCAAACCAGCCGCGAAGGGGCAGTCGAGGCGCCAGCGCCGTGGCCGCCGTGAACAACGACCAGAAGACGATGGCGACCGTCAGCACGCCACGCGGCCCGAAGCGGTCGCCCAGCCATCCGCCCGGAACCTGGAAGAGCGCGTAGCCCAGGACGAAGGCGCTCAGAATCCAGCCCATCGTCTCGTTCGAGAAAGCGAATTCGTCCTGGATTTGTTTTCCGGCGATGCCCAGGTTGAGGCGATCGAGGTAGGTCAGTGCGGCGATCGCCGCCAGCAGGATGAGAATGTGCCAGCGGACATGGGTGGGCTGGGCGGGGTCGGGGAGGGAAGGCGTTGCGCTCTCGCCGCCCGGGGGCGTCATGCGATCAGGCCTTCGAGGTACACCTTGGCTTTGCGAATATCTTCCAGTTGCTGCGCGCCCTCGATTTCCCGCTCGATGGTGATGGGGCCGCGGTAGTTCAGCTTTTTGAGGCGTTTGATGAGCTGCGGGAAGTCCACCTTGCCCTGGCCGATGGGGACTTCCTCGCCCAGCTTGTGAGGGTCGGTCGGATAGAGGCCGTCTTTGGCGTGCAGGCCGCGCACCAGCGTGCCGATCACATCGAGCGCGTCCACTGGATTCGCCTTGCCATAGAGAATCAGGTTGGCCACGTCGAGGTTGATGCCCTGGTTGTCGAGTCCGACATCGTGAATCGCGCGCAGCAGCGTGATGGGGGTTTCCTGGCCGGTCTCGTAAAGAAACGTTTGACCGTTTCCCTGGCAGTGGCTCACGACTTCCCGGATGGCCTTCACGGTTGCCTCGTAAACGGGATCGTTGGGATTTTCCGGAATGAAGCCGCAATGCGTGTGGAGAGCGGGAATTCCGCACCGCTTGGCGAAATCGGAAGCGCGCTTGAGGTGATCAATGCGCTGCTGCCGGTACTTCTCGGGAACCAGCCCGATGGTGAGGGGGCCTTGATAGAAATCCCACACCGCTGGGCCAGGGCCCGCGGTGTTGAGCGCTGTCGCCTCGATGTCGTATTTCCCCAGGCCGGCCTTCAGGCGCTTCTCCATCTCCGCGTCGTACTCGTCAATGCCAGCTTGGCAGGTGGGCAGGCCCAAGTCGTGGATCTTCTTCAGCGCGCCCTCGGGGTCGCGGCCCATATGAACGATCAGGCCGAGCCGCATGCCTTTCACGGCCCCCGCTTGCGCCGAGCCGGCCAGGAGCGGAGTCGCTGCTGCCGCGGCGGAAACCTGCATGAAACGTCTGCGTGTATAAGCTCGCATCGGAAACTCCCTCCCTGCGGTCGCTTAGCTTGCTGGCCGGCGCTCAAAACTGGGCCGACGAGCGGGCCTTATCATACCCTGAAGTTCTCGCGGGGTTGAATCTTGTTCGGTTTGTACAGCGAGGTCACCACCGCGCGCTTCCCACGCATTCCACGCGGCATCATCTATAGCCGGCAAGGTTTGCGCCCGAGCAACGTCGGAGCGGCCTGAGTTCATTCGAGCGGAGCGAATTTCGATCCGTCCCAGGCGCATACCTTTTCGACCGTGACGGTTTGCACGGGTTCTTGGCGCCCGACCGCGTAGAACTCCACCTTGCCTTTCCAGACCGGTTGTCTCACTTTCCCGTGCGGGCGAAATTCCACGTCCCCCTTGGCGACCGTCCCCGGGGCGCCGCTCGCGC
>JAIQGB010000153.1 GCA_020072905.1 Terriglobia bacterium
GTCAATACGCCCAATGCGAGAGGCGGACGCTTTCCTCGGCCGTTTCCATTGGTGTGATCCCGTCACACAACTTGTCAGTGGACTCAGCGGGATCCGGCGCGCTCACCGGTTTGCGCATGTGGCGACGCACATTCCGTCGCTGGGTTGAACTGCTTGTCGTCGAAGGACGTCAGCATGCAGCGGGCCAAATCTCTCGTCCAGCCCGTCTGCGCTTGGGTTCGTCTTGCAACGCCTCTGTTGATTCTAAAGGAGATTTTGGGTTCGTTCCTCGAGTCCTGATGTTCTGCTGGGGGCTTCCCGTGTCGTAATTCTGACTCCTGACTCCTGGCTTCTGACTTCTGCTCGTCACTCGCCTCTGTCCTGTTCCCCTGAATCCTGAATCCTTGATCCTAAATCCTCGTACTGATTCCAAAGGACATCTTGGCTTCGTTCCCTCGCTTCTTGTATTTGCCGCCGCCCCCCACCTGGCCAGAATCGCTCCCGCCGACGCCCCGGAGCGCCCCGCTCTTCGTATCCTAGTCTAGCACTGTTGCCTATCGCCAGACAAGGAGGAACGCGGCCAGCACGAAGTACGGTCCGGCCCCGAGAGTGCCGAAGTCAAGGGAGCATGGTCGTCGCGCCTTCCGGCGCCGGTCTTTCCGTCACGCTATAATCCCGCCATGGCGGACAGCATCGAATTCCGCATGAATTTCATCGTCGAGCAACAGGCGCAGTTTGCGGTGGACATCCAACACCTCAAAGAGCGGCAGGCTGAGGCTCAGCGCATGATTGAAGCCAATGGCAATATGATTCGCTAGTTGGTGAATGTTACGATGTCGCTCGCCAACCATGGCGAAGAAACCGACCGGCGGTTGCAGGAAACCGACCAGCGCCTCCGGGCCAGTGGTCAAGAAACCGACCGCCGCCTGGACGCGCTGATCCGTACGGTGGACAACCTCACGCGCCGCAACGGCCCCCCTCGGAAATCCCGAAGCTGAAATCTCTGCTGCGACGTGACGGCGGCGCCGGGGTCCCGGCCGTACGGCAATGCGGTGAGCTTTCGCGTTGGCAGCCACGCCGAGCACCCTCCCTCGGGGTGGGCTTCTGCGGGCCGCTGCCCGGAGGTCGCAGACAACACAGAAGGCGCGATCTATGCGTCATATGGTGCGCGGCGCCGTTGTCTCCTAAAGGGAGAACTGCCGCCACAAAGTCTCTCTTGACCCCGCCGATGACCTTGTAGATGCACTACCTGCTCCCGCCAAACCTTCGTATCAGTTGATGATTCATTCTCCTAGCACATTTTGCTGATTGGCTTGTAAGAATTCCCGGACGTTGCCGACGAATTGCCCTTAGCGACGAAACCGGCGCAGTGAGCAGCGAATCGCAAGCAGCGGAGATCTCCTGCAATCTCGGTCAGAAATGAGAACTTGCAGGGCGATTCTCCCACCGAGGGTGCGACGGTGGCGTTGAGATGGCTGGACTTACGACGATATAAGATCGCCGGCAGATCGCTTCACCTGGATTCTTCCGCACCCACAGTTACCTTACATAGCATGGAGGTGTGTGGCGGGCCGATTGCTCTCGGTACGACAGAGGGCGGAGCCGTTTCGGCACCGGTGCAGTGAGGAGGAGGTAAGTTGCCTTTAGCTGCGGGAGCGCGGGTAAAGCCCAAACGACTGGGGTGGGGGCGCGAGGGAGCGAACGGCCTCAGCGGGCGAGAGTTGCAGGTCATTGCGTTGCTGGCCCGCGGGCTCACCAACAAGCAAATTGCCCAGACGCTCTCCATCACCCCAGTCACCGTCAAGCATCATCTTAGCCATATTTTCTGTAAACTGGGGATTGAGAACCGGCTCCAGTTAGCCGTTTTGGCGTTCAACCAAGGCCTAGTCGCCGTCTCCCCAACAACGACTTTTTCTCCCCCCGGACGCTCCTAGTTCCCAGCGTAGAAGAAAACACGTAATGGCACCTTTGGACGATGACGGCAGGTGTCGACACCTGTTAACGTTTCGGCACTGAATATCACTAAGAACCGGGAATGGAGGCATAGCATGAAGAAAACACTTCTGCTCATAGCGGTTGGAGTGATAACGAGCACGCTGGCGTTTGGCCAGTCCAGCGGTAGCTTCAACGCGGCGGGCACTTCGGCCGCCTGCGCCATCGGTACCGGTGGCCACTTCAACGACGGCGTGGGAGACGTGAGCCTGCTGACCACAACCGTCAAGACCTCGAGCGGCAGCGGAGTGACCTTGCTCATCCGGCCCTCGCTGGTCACCGGCCTTTTCACCGACACGAAGATCTCAACGACGGTTCCGTCGGCGTCGGCGGATATTGGCATCCAAGTCTGTGTAACTGTCGACGGCAGCGGTACCGTCGTAAAACCCGATAGTTGCGTCATTTACGATGAGCGCTTCCAGCAGATCAGTAGCAACCTGTTCTCACAGCTCGCGGAATGCACGCAGGCGCCCACCGGCACTGCCTGTACGTCGGACGCCGATTGCTCGGGCCTCGGAACCGGTTTTACCTGCAGCATACCTGCTGGAGGCACATCAGGTGTATGCGTAGGGCCAAATCCCCTCTGCGACTTCGATCTCATCCTGAGCACGCTGTCCGCCCACAGCTTCGATTTCGTCGCGCAGGTACCCAACGGCAACCACACGGTCAGGGCGTCGTGGTCTACGATAGGCGAGGGGGTGCGTGCCGATCACACGGAGTCCTGCGTGGGCCCGGGCGTTCTCACTGTCACACAGACGAAGGTGTTCCAACAGAACGGCACGCTCACTTTCTGAACTTGGCCTCGGATTTCAGGCTCTCTGAATCCCGATCTGGCGGCAAGGGGGCAGACCACGGCGCACCAAGCCGAGGGCTGCCCCTCCGCACTATGGTGAACGGGCTTTGCCCTCGCCCATCTTGGAAGATAAGGAGGAAGCCATGAGACGCGCATACAATGTCGGCGCTGTATGGCTCGTATTCGCGGCCCTTTTGGTTTTGGTTGGCGGTGCGGGGCTGGCCCAGCACGCGCCTCCAGCCAGTCCCGCTGATCCCATCGCCATGGTCGCTGGGCAGCCGATCTATGAGCGCGATCTCTCTGCCACGCTGGCGCCGCAAATGCTGCAACTGCGTCAGCAGGAGTACGAGACCAAAAGCCGGGCCCTGGACGAACTAATTCGCAGCAAACTCCTCGAGTCGGAAGCCAAAAAGCGCGGCCTTTCCACAGACCAACTCCTCGAGGAGGAAGTGGACGCCAAAGTCCCTGAGCCGACGGACGGCGAGGTGAAGGGCTATTATTTGGCGGTCAAAAACCAGCTCAACCAGCCCTTCGACCAGGTCAAACCGCAGCTTCAAAAGGCTCTGAAAGCCCTGGAAACCCAGCAGGCCCGCCAGGACTATGCGGATTCTCTGCGCGCGAAAAGCGAAGTCGTCGTTCTGCTTCGGCCGCCCAAAGTCGATGTGAGCTACGATTTGGCCCGCGTCAGGGGAGACCCCAAAGCCCCAGTGACTATCGTGGAATTCTCCGACTTCCAATGTCCTTACTGCAAAAAGGCCGCAGCCACTTTGAAAGACTTGCTTGCCAAATACAACGGCCGGGTCAAGGTGGCGTACCGGGACTTTCCCATGCGCACGCTGCATCCGCAAGCCCAACTCGCCGCGGAGGCCGGTCGGTGCGCCGAGGACCAGGGGAAGTTTTGGGAGTATCACGACGCGCTATTTGCTGCCGATCAATCCAGACTCGATGAGGCCGGCCTGGCCGAGACGGCTCAGAAGCTGGGCTTGGATGAGAAGTCGTTCCGGTTTTGCCTCTCAGCCGGCAAATTCAAGGCTCAGATCGAACAGGATGTTCAGGACGGGACCAAGGCGGGAGTGGTCGGGACTCCGGGCTTCTTCATCAACGGGGTGTTTGTGAACGGCGCCAAGCCGCTAGCGGAGTTCGGAAAGATCATCGGCGCCGAGTTGGCCGCGATCGGAAGCCGCACCGCCACGCAAGCGTCCCGCTGAACCCGCCTCCTTCTCTCCGCCCGGCCTGGTCTAGCGCACGTTGCGGCTCGCAAAGGGATCGAGCGTGCCGCATAAATGCCGCTTTCTGGCTTGTGTGCGACTTCGGGTTGTAGAATGCCCGCGGGTCACGCCTGCACGACCACCACCGATTAAGTCATCCACATTATTCTACCGCCTGCGCGTACCCGCGCGCCCGCCTCTCTGATTCTGAGCGCTTCCGCCGGCATTTGTTCAGACCCTCGACCGGCCCCGCGCGGCGCACCACGGTGCAAGGCGCGTTTCAGATCCTGTGAACGCGAGCCCGTAGCGTAGAGTTCGGCTTTTTCGAGCTCTGCGTTTTTTTGTTCAGTCAGCGTCCCGCAACGCCGCACCGTTTAATGTGAGTTGGCCTGGGTTAGCGCGAGCACGGCATAAGCTGTCGCCGCGTCACTCATGAAGCGCCCCGTCTCGGAAGACGGGTCACGCCCGTTGTTTAAGGAGTAGCCTGGCCAATGGCCTTCTGTCGGGTCCTGGTTACGCACCAACCAGGAGAGCGCGCGCTGGAAGTGGACGTTTTCGCGGGGGAAGCCCGCCTGCTGCAGCGCGAACGCGATCAGGCCCGTCGCGTACCCGTCGCTCTTCGCGACCAGCGGTGTGCCGTCGGCTCGTTTCCACGCCCCGACGAGTGAGGCGAGACTCCAGCCTCCATCTGCCTGCTGCTTGCTGAGAACCTCGTTGATGATGAATTCTTGCCGCTCCGGCACGAAGAGTCCCGGCCATTTCGCCGCAGCCCATAAAAGCACAACATGGTTGATGGGGTTTTGCTGTTCGAATCTGCGGTCGAGGTATGCGCAGAGCAATTTGAGGTTGTTCTGGATTTCGGGGGTGGCGCGATAATTCTGAGGAGCGGTGCCCGCCGCGACGAGGGCAAGCGAGGCTCCATAAAACTGCGAGTCGTTCGCTTCCCACGGCTCATTGTTGAATTGGAGCCACGACCACGCGCCCTCTCCATCGCCGGTCGTCTGCTGCAGCGCCCACATGTTGTCGAAAGCGAGGCGCGTGTCGCCGCTGAGTTTTCCGTTCTGAGCATCGTAGTTCGCAAGAATCAGGGCATCGAGAACGGCTTCAGTCCCGCGCGACTCGTTGGCCTTGTGGGGGCCGTCTGCTTTGTCAGTGTAGAACGGCCCGACCTCCTTCCAAAGGCGCACGCGCTTCGTAACATTGTCCAAAAGGCTGCGTTCGTTGGCTGAGAGGGTGTGTTCCGCGAGGGCCGCGCGCAGGGCAGGCCGCGAGAGGGCGTAAGGCGCCGCCGTATGACACGAGATGCAGAAAGTCTCGTGGTCGCGGGCGGCCATCGGCCACGCTGCCCACCAGCCTTCTCTTTGATCGAGATAAGCGGCGGCAGCCTTCGGATTCCAGGAGTCGGCGGTTTTGTTTTGAGGGGGCGCACTGTCCGTAGAAAGGCCCGGGATGAGGCACGCCACCAGAAAAGAAATTGCCAGGATCGTCGTCTTCATGGGGATCGCCTCCCTTTACATCGCCGCTTACCCCGCTTGAGCGGTTCTGCTCGACAATTGCTTCCCCCACGCACCAACGAGACTATCACACTCGGGGAATTTCGCGTGCGGGCGTGGACCCTAGCTCTCTCGGGTCTGCAATTCTCGGAGATTGCGCAGCCCAGTTGTAGTGCCAGTGGCAGAACGGCATCGCGTCGGCCAGTATACTTGCGATGGGGTTTCGCGGGATGAGAATCCCTTCGGGCGGTCGCCGACGCCGTACCGGCAGCGCTGCGCCAGCCACTGAGTCTCGCAGTCAATTGACAACAACGCGCGGACAACCTAACATGACCGTCCAAGGCCACTGACGAGCGTAGAGGTGGGTCTCTCAAGGACGCAGGTCCTGGTCATGGAGAAGAGCGCCACAAGTCGGCAGGAAGGGGAGGGCCGGGACCAGGCCCGGAAGTTCGCCATCCTTCTGGACGTCATGAACTCTCTGACCGCGGAGCGCAATCTGGACACGCTCCTCCAGAAGATCATGCAGAAGACTTCCGAGGTGATGGAGGCCGACCGCTCGACGCTCTTCCTGCTCGACGAGGAAAAGCAGGAGATCTGGTCGAAGGTGGCGCAAGGCGCGGCGATGAAGGAAATCCGCGTCCCGTTCGGCGCGGGCATCGCGGGGCACGTCGCCAAGAGCGGCGAGACGGTCAACATTCCGGATGCCTACCAGGACCCGCGCTTCAATCCCGAAGTGGACCGCCGGACGGGTTACCACACCCGCACCATCCTCTGCATGCCTATGAAGAGTCCGGAGGGAAAAATCCTGGGCGTGCTGCAGGTCCTCAACAAGCGCCATGGCATCTTTACTCGCGAGGACGAAGAATTGCTGGACGCCCTCGAATCGCAGGCGGCCATCGCCGTCGAGAACGCGATGCTCATCGAAGATATCCACAAGCGCATGCGGACCTCGGAGATTCTCCTCGACGTCATGCGCGCCGTGTCCTCGGAATTGCAGATCGACCAGCTCCTGCAGAAAGTCGTGGCCAAGACTTCCGAGGTGATGAACGCCGACCGCTGCACGCTTTTCCTCGTACACCGCAAGTCCGGCGAGCTCTGGTCGCGCGTGGCGCAGGGCGCGAACCTGAGCGAAATCCGCGTCCCTCGCGGGATCGGAATTGCCGGCCATGTGGCGCTAACGGGCCAGACGGTCAACATCAAGGACGCTTACCAGGACCCACGCTTCAATCCCGAGGTCGATCACAAAACCGGGTATCACACGCACACCATCCTCTGCATGCCCCTGCGCAACGAGACCGGCGAGACCATCGGCGTGATGCAAGTCCTCAACAAGAAGGAAGGCGTCTTCACCGAAGAGGACGAACAGTTTCTGGACGCGCTCGGCTCGCAGACGGCCATCGCCCTGGAGAACTCCCGCCTGTTCGAAGAAGTCCGCTTCATGAAGAACTACAACGACAGCATCCTGCGGACGATGGAGACCGGCGTGGTCACGCTCGACCCGGACGGCCACGTGGCTTACTGCAATCAAGCCGGGCAAAAGATCTTCATTGGGGGCACGGCTTTTCAGCCGGGCATGAGATACCAGAAGTTTCTGCGCGAAGAGCTCAACCCGGCGCTGGCCGACGGCATCAATCTGGCCCTGCAGGACGGGCAGACGTTCACCGCCTACGATCTCCAGTACCGGCAGAGTGAGGACGATTCCCTCAACATCAACGCTCATGCCTTGGCGCTCGCCACGGAAAAGGGCAAGCACCTCGGCGTGGTGATCATCGCCGACGACATCACCCAGGAACAGCGGCTGATGAGCACCCTCTGCCGTTACGTGACGCGGCAGGTCGCCGAGGAGATTCTGAAGGATCGCGACCGGCTGAAGCTGGGCGGGAATCGCTCTACGGTGGCGGTGCTGTTTTCGGACATTCGCAACTTCACCACCATTTCCGAGCAGTCGTCCGCCGAGGAAGTCGTCGCCCTGCTGAACGATTACTTCACGCGCATGCTCGACCCGATTTTCCTCTACGAAGGCACGCTGGACAAATTCATCGGCGACGCCATCATGGCGGTCTTCGGCGCTCCCATTCCCTTCGAGAATGACGCGGAACGCGCCGTCTTGGCGGCGCTCGAAATGCGGCGCGTCCTGAAGAGATACAACGTAGACCGCCGGGCGAGAGGCCTTCCTCGCCTCGACAACGGCATCGGCATCACCAAGGGTGAGGCGATCTCCGGCAACATCGGCTCCGAGCAGCGCATGGACTACACGGTCATCGGAGATACGGTGAACATCGCCTCGCGGCTGGAAGGCCTGACCAAGAACTACGACTACAAGATCCTGGTCAACGAGGAAGTCTACCTCCACGTGAAAGACAAGATTCCCTGTGTGGACCTCGGCTTTGCCCACGTCAAGGGGAAGGAAGGTGGCGTCCACATCTACGGAATCCCCGACCCGCTCGACGAGATCCCGGTCGCTTGACCTCCGTCAACCCGCCGCCCGCCGAAGCTCCCCGCACAAAATCGAATCAGCAACGAAACATCATAGACAACAGAAAGAAGGCTCGTGGCTCGAGCCGCGGGAAGCCCGCGCCTGGCTGACAGCGGCCACGAGTGACCAGAAATTGCCACTCAACGCCAAAATTCGACAGGCTCGACGCGAAGCTCACAAAGGGACGACTGACGCGGCTTCTTGTTTTCACGGAGTTAGGGCCCCACCGGAAATTTCGGCAATGGACGCCAACGTGCTCGTTCTCAGCTCAGGAGGAGCAGGAGGGCGATCATGGACTACGCGATCACTCCCGGTGGGTTGATGGTTCACGCTCGAAACGACTGGCCATGCGCCGTCTGCCGGCCGCACATGACTACGGAGCGCAAAGGCTTCTGGATGTGCCTGAAGTGCGCGCACAACATAATCATCGCCGCCGAGGCGGGCGTCGAAAACGCGCGAGAACTTCTCGATGACGTTACCGATGCGCTGGCCTTGCTGGAAGCACAGGCACAGGGCCCCGTGCCCTTCGCTGAATAGTCCCACCCGCGCGGCGTCCCGCCACGGATTGTCCCCCTCGTCCCCCTCGTCCCCCTCGGCGACCTAGGCGTTAATCAGCCCGCGCATGAATTCCTGTGCCAACTGCGCGCACTGGTCGGCATACTCGATTCCGACCGTCTGCCCGCTGACCTTGGGGAGCGGGTGGCACAATTCGTATCCCAGATAGCCTTGGTAGCTGATTTCTCGCATGGCGCTGACAAAGGGCGGGTAGAACGCTTCCCCCTTCACTTTGCCGTCCGGCCAGCGAAGCTGAATCATCAGCGCATGGCAATTGTCGTAATCTGCGAAGTGGATGATTGCTTCTTGGAGTGTGTTTAAGCCTTCCATGCAGTAAATATAAGGCTTTTCTTACGGTACGTCAAGTATATAATTGCCTTCGGCGTTAAGATTGAATCTGCGCGGCGAGCCGCCGGCGGTCGACGGGAAGATTGGTCCACCCGGGCCGGCGAGGGATCACCTGTCCGCGCGACGAATCGCCGGATCGACATACTTATGGCTGAATTTCCAAATGCTGTCGGCGATGTCGTAGCGGGCGATTTGGGGGTGCCTGGTGACGCCCGGCCAGCCGAGAAATACCCGCAACGTCTTGGCGCCGAAGTCGGACGCCATGCGAATCAGACCGTGGACGTAAGCAATCTGGGCTTCGCGGTGTTCCGGAACCGGGCTGCTGAAGTCGTTGTTGGCCGCGACACCGTAAATCTCGATTCCCTCACCGTCCGCCATTGAACGGAGTTCGCGACAGCGGCTCTTGGGCCAGTCGAGCGGGTTGCCGTGCGGGCGCTTGCCATCGATCTCAACACCGTCATACCCATATTTCTTGGCCCGTTTGATGACCTCTTCTAGGGTGAGCCCTTTACCCCGGTACCAAGCGCCCAGGAACGTGATGCTATAGAGCCCCACTTTCATGCCTGCGGGCTTCTCCTGGGCGCGGGCGGCGGACCCGCCAAATGCCGCGGGACTCAAAGCCCCGGCTGTGGCGGCGAGCGTCGCGCCCACAAACCGCCTGCGATTCATTCCGAGTTTCTCCATGCTGATTGCACCTCCGTGACGATTTGCGCTCGAATGAGTGCTTGTGACGATATACCGCTTGCAGCGCTCGGTTGCAAGACTTCTGGGACCGAAGGGGCAGAATGTTGGGAGCGCCGACAGTCTCTAGCGCTGTGTTACCGAAAAAGGTGAAACATGTCATTCTGAGCCCTTCGCTTGTCATTCTGAGCGGAGCGAAGAATCTGCAGTTTCCGCTCAGGGTAAACTCCGCGAAGAATCTGCATTTTCTTTCCGTCCGAAACAACTGCGGATGCTTCGCTTCGCTCAGCATGACAGCGTGCCTCTGGCGTGTGCAAGCTATTTGCGTCACACGGCACTGGCGCGAAGGACTCTTGCGGAACGCCAGACGTGGAGGAGGAAAGTTGGAAAAGGGCCAAACGGTGCCGAGTGGGGAGTGGAGCCGGAGTGCGCCTACAGTTCGCGGTGGCCGAGCAGGTCGGCGATGACGCCGCGCAGGATGCGGCCCTTGTGCGGCTCATCTTTGCTGACTTTGGTGGCGTCGGCGATGCGCTGAATCAGCATGCGGTACTTCTGGAACTCGCACTCCTCGGGAAGCAGGAGGTCGTCGGAGTTGTAGACCTCGGCGAAGACGTCCCGGAGTCCACGCTGCGCGGTAAGGAACAGGTATGCGTTCGAGCCGCCCGATGGCAGCGCGCCGCGTCCATCGGACATCGTGGTCGTGACCGTATCGCCGACCGCGTAGCCGGACTCAGGCTGGTCCTTCACCGCGAGACCGGGCCGCGGGTCCGCGCCGGACGCCCGCGGCGGAGCCTCGGCGTCCAGCGTCGCTCGAGCGACGTCGCCGTGGGCGTCCCTGACGCTCAGGACGACCTGGTACGCGTGATCGGGATGGGCGATGGCGATGTTGAGATGGAGGCGTCCGCCCGGAC
>JAIQGB010000154.1 GCA_020072905.1 Terriglobia bacterium
GTCGGCGAATGGTCGGACACGGAGATCAACGCTGACACCATGGCGTGGTACATCCTGGAACATCCGGCCTGGGACCCGAACTGGCGCGAGGACGCCAAGGCCATCCTCCACTGGTCGTCGGCGATGTTTGAAAACCACGCCTGGGAGAAATTCGGCGTCAAACCCATCAACGAGCAGACCGCCTATCGCGTGCCGGGCAACAGTCACACCACGCGGCACGCCTCTGTGCTCCTGACCTACGCGGAGAAAACCCGCGACACTTCTGTCAAAGAAGGCGCCATCCGCGAGCTCAACTGGGCCACCTACGCGGTGGCTGAGGACGGGCGGAATCGCTATCCCTATGACATGGTCTGGCTGACCGACGGCTACGGCGACTACGTTCGTCACTATCTGCGCGCCATGGCCGCGGCGCCTGAATTGGCCCCGAGATTTCAGAACCACGTGCTCCGGACGTCTTCCGTCATCAAGACGAGTTCCTACGCTTCGAACGCGGTGACCTACACAACCTACGACACCGCCGCGCGCGAGCTCTTGCGCGTCGCCTTCACGCCCACCGCCGTCACCGCAGGGGGAAAGCGGCTGGTGCGGGTGAACGAAGCCACCGACCTCGATTACCAGGAGGGTTATACCTTCAACGAGCCGGGCGATGTGCCCGGTGTGCTGCGCATTCGTCACGATGAATCCGGCGACATCGAAATCCGCGGAACGAAAATCAATCAGCCGCCGATCGCCGAGAATCAAACGGTCACGGTCAACCAGAATTCGTCGCTGGAAATCAAACTCTCGGCGCTGGATGACGGCCTGCCGGCAGGATCGCAGCTCACGTACTCGGTGACCGGCCCGTACTCGGGCAAAGTCAGCGGGACGGCGCCTGCGCTGACCTACACTCCCGACGAGGACTTTGTGGGGACGGACCTCCTGCCCTTTCGGATAAGCGATGGCGAACTCACCAGCGACATTGCGCAGGTGACGATCAAAGTCACTCGGCCGAACCTCGCGCAACTTCACGAGGCTCAGCCTTTCACCACCGAAGATCCGCAGACAGGCGCAACGGGCGTCTCTGCGCTTGCCGCGCTCACCGATAGCGATCTGGCGGTCAGCGCCAACGCCGCCGCCGACCGCAGCGCAGCGCGCGAAGTCTCTGTCGGCGTGCTCTGGCCTGAGGCGCAGGCGGTTCGCCAGGTGGTCTTCCGCCAGGGCGCGATCACCGAATTGGGTAGTGGTTATTTCGCGCCGGACTTTCGCCTCCAAACCACTGCCGATGGCTCCACGTGGCAGGACGCTTCGGTCGTCACCCTGGTGCCCCATTACCTTGGCGACGCCCGGGTTGATATGCTCGATTTCATTTTCACTTTCGCTTCTGAAGTCCAGCTCCGGGGGATCCGCGTCACGGGCAAGGTGGGCAGGTTCGGGCAAACGACGAGCACCTTCCCGCGCGTGCGAGAGTTCGAGGTGTACTCCTCGCTGGCCTCTTCACGGCCGCCGGAGCTTGACTACGGCCCGCAAAACTCCACGGTGAGCGAGGGCGGGCAAGCCATCTTCGGCGTGCGGCCCCGCAGCGTGGCGTTCGTCGTCTACCAGTGGCAACGCAGCGGGGACAAGGGAAAGACCTGGGAGGATATCGCCGGCGCGAACAGCAGCTATTACCAGGCTCCGCCCGCGCGCTACCCTGCGGACAACGGCACGCAGTTTCGCTGCGTGGTCTCGAGCGGCACGCCACCGGACGCCGCCAGCCAGCCGGCCACGCTGACCGTGCTCGCGCCCAAGCCGCCCCCACCCGGGAATTGACGGCGTCGGCGCCGTGGGCGCCCCACGCGTGCTCAGCGCCGCCGCGGGCGTGGGCGCCGGCTTGACGGCGACCCTTCGACGTGATAGCCTACTAGACTAGTTTGGCAACGAGCGGCCCATGCGTCAGCCTTCTGCCCGGGCCGTGGAAATGTCGGGAGCTTGGGGCGGGTTCGGCAACGGCTTTTTGCCTGCTGCCGTCCTTTTCGAGGATACCGTGGGACAAATCGTCCGCCGAGGCCAGGGGTCCGCTGAGAGCAGATGTGGATTTGAGGAACGAACCCACGATGTGCTTTAGAATCAGTGGGAGGATTCAGGATCCAGGATTCAGGATTCAGGGCAGAAGGGCAGTGACGAGTGACGAGTGACGAGAGAAAAACCGGAGTGAGAGGTGAGAAGTCAGGGGAAAAGAGCTTCGGAAGACCACGCGAACTGAGGAACGAACCTACGATGTGCTTTAGAATCAGCAAAGCCTCAAAAAACGAACCCAAACCGACCCGGGGCCTGGCAGTGTCGTGGGTCTCGCCGCCGCTGCACTCCGCACCCTGGCATCATGGCCGGAGCTGGGTCGCAGCGCCCGGATTCGCAAGAGGACTTCGTACGCCCTTGCCAGGCGGCGGCAATCGGGGATAGATTGAAGGCCATGACATTGACTACGGCGGAAGTTCGACCGCCAGGGGCCGCGCAAAACACCTTCCACGGAGCACTTGATGGCTGAGCAGGGATTCGCAGTGCTGATCCTGGCGGCGGGCAAGGCGACGCGCTTCAAGTCGGAGCACTCCAAGGTCCTGCACCGGCTGGCGGGGCGACCCCTGGGCGCCTATCTGCTCGAGACTGCGCTCGAGGCCGGTCCCGAGAGCCTCTACATGATCGTCGGGCACGAGGCCGAAGAGGTTCAGAAGGCCTTCGCGCGCCCCAGGCTGGGATTCATCGAACAAAAGAAACAACTGGGAACGGGGCACGCTTTGCTGGTGGCCCGGCCGGAGTTGGAACGGATGGCGTGCGATTCCGTGGTCGTGCTCGTCGGCGACGCTCCCCTGCTTCGCGCCGAAACCCTGCGGGCGCTGGTTGCTGCGCACCGCAAGTCCCGCGCCGCGGCGACGGTTCTGACCACGCGGACCAAAAACCCGCAAGGCTACGGGCGGATTGTGCGCTCGGGAGGCCGCGTGCGCGCCATCGTGGAGGAGAAGGTCGCGACGCCCGCGCAGCGAAGAATCCAGGAAATCAACTCCGGCATCATCTGCTTCTCGCGCCTCAAACTCATCGAGCACCTCGGCAAGCTCACCGCCGACAACGCTCAGAAGGAATACCTGCTCACCGACCTGATTGAGATCTTCAATCACCACCGCTTGAAAGTGGCAGCCCACCTCGTCGCCGATTCGCGCGAGGTGCTGGGAGTAAACGACCGCCTCGAGCTGGCCCAGATGGAGAAGGTCCTGCGCCTGCGCAAGGCGGAAGCGCTGATGCGCGAGGGCGTAACCATCCTCCATCCCGAGTGCACGTACATCGATGCGGAGGTCAAAGTCGGCCGGGACACGGTCATCGAGCCGGGAGTCAGCTTGCTGGGCGCGACGATGGTCGGCGAAGGCTGCACGCTGCGGCCTTATTCCACCCTCAGCGACTCGCTCCTGGGCGACCGGGTCACCGTCCGCCCTTGCTGTGTGATCAGTTCCTGTCAGATAGCCTCCGACGCGGTCATCGGACCGTTTGCCCACCTGCGCGACGGTGCGGTCATTGACGCCGCGGCGCGCATCGGCAACTTCGTGGAAGTCAAGAAATCGCGCGTGGGCCGAGGCTCAAGGGCCCTGCACCTGACCTACCTGGGCGATGCCTCGATCGGTGAAAGGGTTAACGTCGGCGCCGGAACCGTGACCTGCAACTATGACGGCGAGAAGAAACACCCCACGACCATCGAAGAGGGCGTCTTCGTGGGCAGCGGAAGCATGCTGATCGCGCCAGTGCGCATCGGCCGCAACTCCTACGTCGCCGCAGGCTCGACCATCACCGAAGACGTGCCCGCCGAATCGCTCGCCCTCGGCCGTGCGCGCCAGGTCACCAAAGAAGGCTGGGCGCGCCAGCGCGAGGCGCTCAAACCCTACATCAACATCGCTGTCCGCGGGTCCGGCTCGGCCACCGTCTTCGATCTCAGCGGTCGGCTGACACTCGGTGATCCCATCAACCAACTGCGGGCGGAAGTCCGTCCCATGATTGAAGCGGGCCGGCGGAATATCGTCCTAAACCTCACCAAGATCTCCTACATTGACAGCGCCGGGATGGGAGCGCTCGTGGGCGTGCTGAAGGCCGTTCGTGAAGTCAACGGCCAGCTTCGCCTGAGCGGGCTGCCCCCCCAGGTGAGAGTTCTGCTGGAGACGGCAAACCTGGACCGCGTCTTTGAGGTCTGCGCCGACGAGAAGGAGGCTCTGGCCAGCTTCGGTAGCACCGAAGGATCATAACCGGTGAAGACAAAGGGGCGACATCAGACACAATGTCTGACCGTGTCCCGCCGAAGGCCATAGCCAAGGGCCGTTTTTTACATTCCAGACGTAATTATTCCTGTTCAGACCCTGCGCTTGCGCGCTCGGCGATTCAATAACCCCTTTCCCATAAGTAGCTTAGAAACGCCCTCACGTGGCAACCCACGTGCCATTGGTCAGCGCGGGCAGCATGGGACTGGGCAGGTCAAGAGGCCCGGCAAGCGCCCCAAGAAGGAGCATAAGGACATGGCAATCGAAGAAGTTGTTCGGCAGGATTCCCCACCCTCGGGTTCCAGCCAAACTGGAGTGTTCATCGCGATCTTCGTCGTACTGGCCGGCTTGGCAATCGGCGAGATCTTCACGCTGTCGCGCATGAGCACGGTTCGCGAGTCACTCGAAGCTCAGCAGGCAACGATGCAGAAGAACCTGAGCTCCCAGATCGACCAACAGTTCTCCACGCGGATGGCAACGCTGGAGAGTTCCAACGCGCAGCAGCTCGAAGCCCTGCACAAGGAGATCGATGGCGCCTCGAAGCGCTCCGGAACGGCCGGTCGCGAGCTGCGCAAGGCCCGCACCATGGTCGAGAAACTCCAGGCCGAACAGCGCGAGCAGGCCGATCGGCTGCGCGACGAACTGGCCCAGAAGGCTGACCAGCAGCAGGTAGGCGCGCTCAGCCAGGACGTTTCGGCCACACGGACCGACCTCGACGAAACCAAGAAGAATCTGGAATCGACGCGCTCAGACCTGGGCATGGCGCGCAGCGAGTTCGGAACGCTGATCGCTCGCAACCACGACGAAATCGAAACCCTGCGCAAGCTGGGTGAGCGCGACTATTTCGAGTTCTCCCTCACTCGCAACACTCCGGCGCACGTCGCGAACGTGGGCCTGACGCTGAAGAAAACCAACGTCAAGCGGCACCGCTTCAATCTCATGCTGGTCGCGGACGACATGCAGATTGAAAAGAAGGACCGCACCGTCAACGAGCCGGTCTTCTTTTACACTGCTGGCTCAAAAAGACCGTACGAATTGGTGGTGAATAAGGTACAATCCACCCAGGTTACGGGGTACGTGAGTGCCCCGAAGGGCATCGTACAGGTGGCCGCGCGCTAGGAGAGGGAGCGCGTTAACCTGATTTCGCTAGACCTTGCCAGAACAGGGAGTCTGCGCAGATGGCGCAGACTCCCCAGCACGTTCAACCCGCTGGACAAAGCGCCAGGGTCCGGCCATGACTGAACCTCAAGGAGGTGTCCATGGTCAAGCGCGCTCTACTGTGCGCTCTGCTGGCAATCGCCGTCGTCGCGTCGCTGGCGCAGGCGGAGACGTACTCAGTCTCCGCGGGGACGACGCTCCGGTGCCGTCTGACGCAAACCATCAGCACCAAACTGAATCTCCAGAACGATCCCTTCACGGCCACGGTCACCGAGCCGCTGATCATCGGGGGAAAGCAGATCGTCCCGGTGGGCTCGACCGTCGATGGGCACATCGCCTGGCTCGTTCGCCCGGGCCGCATCCGCGGGGTTGGTGAAATACGCTTGGACGCAGAGAAGATCACCTTCCCCGACGGCCGCAGCTACTCGCTGAGCACAATCCTGGTGAAGGCCTACGGTGCGGAGGGCGCTAAAGTCCAGGACGAGGAAGGCAGCCTGAAAGGCCCCTCGTCGCGGCTGAAGGACATCCAGGAGATCGGCCTCGGCATGGGCGGCGGCGGGTTCCTGGGGACCATCATCGGCGGGTTCCACGGTGCCGTCATCGGCGGCGCCCTCGGCGGAGCTGCGGGTCTGGCGGATACGCTCCGTCGCCGTGGGACGGATCTGACGCTTCCGACCGGCACCCAGCTCGAATATCAGTTGACCCGGGAGTTGGTTGTTACCGCCGACGCTCCGCGCCAGACGGCGGCGGTCCAATCTGAAAACATCCACTGAGGTCCCTCGGCGCCTGCGGACTGCGGCGGAGGCGAGAGGGATTCGTTTGCCCCGAATCCGCTCGGCATCTCCGCGGCGCGGCCACTCGTTCGAGCTTGCAGCTCGCAGGGTGTGACAGCACTCCGCGGGCCCGCAGGCTGCAACCTATTTGACCGCGCGGACGGTGACGCTGGCAAAGCCGAAGTCGGCGCCGCGGAGATAGTCGTAGACAACTTCTTTGATGATCGAGATGTGGCTGAAACCTGCCTGACGAATCACCCCCAAGTAGTCTTCCTTGTCCATCGCGCCCGCCGTGCATCCGGCCCAGAGGTTGAGGTCGGCGCGCACGGATTCGGGCACCAGCCCAAAAGAAACGATGTCGGAAACCGTGAACGCGCCACCCGTCTTCAGGACTCGATAGGCTTCCGCGAACACCGGACGCTTGTCGGGAGCGAGATTGATCACGCAGTTGGAGATGATGCGGTCCACCGTTCCCGACTCGACGGGCAGCTTCTCGATCTCGCCCTTTCGAAATTCGACGTTCGAGAACCCGCCGCTCCGGGCGTTGGCGCGCGCTTTCTCCAGCATCGCATCGGTCATGTCCACGCCGATGACGCGGCCTTCGGGGCCGACGCGCCGTGCGGCGAGGAAGCAATCCACGCCCGCGCCGCTGCCGAGGTCGAGCACGGTCTGACCGGGTTGGAGGTCTGCATCGGCGGTGGGGTCGCCGCAGCCAAGGCCGAGGTTGGCGCCTTCGGGGATAGTGGCGAGTTGGGCTTGGTCGTATCCCCGCGCCATGGTGCCGATGTTGTACAGCTCGCCTGAGCACGAATTGGAAGTGTCGCAGCAGGTCTTGACGTCCCCGCGGGCGATCGCCGCGTATCTCTCTTCGACGGCCTTCTTGATTCTGCCTTCATTGGATCTTTCGGATTCGGGTTTCATCTCTTCTCCTTTGGTAGCTGACCGTGTGGATTCCCTGTGCGTACGGCGGCTTATCGGGTCTCCTGGGCCTGCGCCTGGCGTGACGTGGGGACAGTCGCCGCGCCAATCTTCGACACGAGTCCCACGCAGCACAACCCGTCGCGCCGCAACATCAACCGCCGGCCAGCCCGTGCCTCGTCCTGACGGAAGTCCTCGCGCCCTTCCCGCAAGCGGCCGATGGCCCGCAGCAAATCATGTTGAAAGGGTCTGAGTCGTGTGGAGATGCGGTAGTACACCCATTTCCCTCGGCGGTGGTCTTCCAACCATCCGGCGTTCGTCAGAACTTGCAGGTGCCGCGAAGCTTTGTACTGCGGAACCTGCAGGGCATCCACCAGCTCGCAAACACAAATCTCCCTGGCTTGCTCGAGGAGGTTGAGCAGGCGAAGGCGCGTGGGGTCACCAAGAGCCTGAAGAATTTCAACATCGCGATCCATAATCTCTCACATGCGCGATTATGCATATGGCCAACACTGATGTCAAGGGCTAAATGATGCCTGCAGGAGCGGATGCGTCACGGAGGCTTGTACATAGCCGACCATCCGGTCGGTCGCCCATACGCCAAAGCCTCTTCTCTTAACCGGCTAAGTCGTCAGGGACCCATGGGAAGCAGGCAGCAAAGAGTATAAAGGAGCCGAGAAAGAAGGGGATGGCGTCTGCCCGAGAGCCCCCTACGAAGCGCAGGACGAATCCCAGGAGCCCAACGGTCTCCGCCAGCGTAAAGCAGATGATGTAACAAGTTCGAAGCTTCGCGGCGCGGGCTTCGGGCACTGCCGGTCCCCCGGGCAAAAGCAATCCCGCAAGGATCGAAAATCTGAGGAAGAGGACGACTGTCGCCAGGATTGCCGCAAGGACGATCAGCGCGGTTCGGAGCTCCCCGACGGGTTGCGGCTCAAGTTCAGAGGCGACCACCTCCAGCACGATCAGGTACAAGACCACCGAGCCCGCCATGGCGGCGTAGACAATCTTCAAAAAGCGTACCAGAACTGCAGGATCGTTTTGGGGTGATTCGAAACCCGTCATTCTCCCTCACTGAGCGGCGCAGGAATCGGACATGACTTCCTTACCTAACAGGAATCGTCCGCCCATACGGACTGGAGCGGTCGAGGCGGTCGAAATATGCGAATGCAGCGCGCGCGGCCGCTTCGATGGCGCGCTCGCCGTCCTCGTCATGTTTCAAGTAAGTCGTCATGACACAGAAGATGAAGCGGCGGCCGGCGATTTCAACGATGCCCGAATCGCAGCGCACGCCCTCGAGCGAGCCGGGCTTATCGGCAATCGCCACGCCCGGCGGCAGTGCCCGGTTGAATTCGCTCTCCTTCGGCAGGCGGAGGATGCGCAGGAACTCCTGGGTGTGCGCGGCGTCGAGTGCTCGCCCCGATTGCACCGTCTCGAGCAGCGCTAGCATTTCGCGCGGGGTCGAGACGTTTTCATTTCCACGGCGCGCAGCATCGAGGTCGATCATGTGCCGGCGAAGTTTCGTTTCCTTCAACCCCAACCGCGCGATGCCCGCGTTGATGTTGTCCATTCCCAGCCGTTCGATAAGGATGTTAGTGGCGGAGTTGTCGCTCAGCACGGCCATGAAGATCGCCAGATCGCGGAGCGTCATGGTGACCGTGCCATCTCCCAGCTTGTTCAGGATTGCCTCGGGATCGCCAACGGTCATTTCGTTGCGGCGGACCGTGTGTTTCTCATCGAGCGAGAGCTTACCGTCCTGGTCCTGCCGCAGGAGCTCGAGGAGCACAGTCAGCTTGATGGAGCTGGCCTGCGGGAATACGGCGTTGGGGAGTCGCCAGAAGGTATCGCCGGTCGAAAGGTCCTTGATGGCGTATCCCAGCACGCCGTCCGCAACTCGGACTGAAGGGTTGGTTGCTGACTCAGGGCGCCCCGAGGCGCGCAGATTACGAGCGCGAGGCTCACGGCGAAGATAAGTCTGGAAATGCGCATTCATCCTCTCCAATACTGACCCCGGCTGGAGGAACCGCACACCAGAGACATACACCGGGTACGAAATAATACGCCTGCCAAATCGTCAATCGTCAATCCTTACGATCCGATGTACTTGGCGTAAATCCCGCGCGCCACCACCAGGTCGTCGGTGCCCTTGATGATCGCCCGGCCATCCGGAAAGATCGTGAGCTCGAAAGAGTCGAGCTGGCAACGCAGCAGGAATTCGTTCGCTCGGACCGCGCCCAGCTTCTCGAGCCGCGCCTTCAGGGCCGCGAGGTCCAGCCCGCGCGATTCCCGCTGGCTGATTTGAACGGCATCCCGCCCGCAGAGCGTGGTGTGG
>JAIQGB010000155.1 GCA_020072905.1 Terriglobia bacterium
TTCGACAACGAGAAGTGGGCACACGAGGTGCAGGTTGCACCCTTCGCGCTTTCGGCGATCGCCCTCAGGGACTTCTTTCTCTATTATTGGCGGGCGTTGACTGCATCCATGGCGAAATTGAGCTAAATTTATGACCATAAGAGACTTAATCCGCCAGGCAGTACTTGGGAACCCCCGGAATGGTACGGGAGGCCCATTGTGCGTGCCGCAGGGATACGAGAAACTGCAATCGAGGATAGAACTGAAATGATCGCGGCCATTCTATTCACGGTTTCGATAGTCGCCCTGGTTCAGGATCAGCGTCTGTTGGCCTGGGCATTGGTCGGGCTCTTCGTATTATCTTTGGTGGTCGGCTTCTACCCGGTCGCTGCGTCGTGGGCCGGGGCCTGCATGCAACGTCGGGGGGACGAGATCATCGCCAGGCGGGAATTCCCCGAATTGCGGAAGCTCGTGGAGCAGTTCGGAGAATTCATCGACAGAGGGCGGGGCGATAATCTTCACTATGTTGTCCAATCAGACGTTTACGGCGGCTACTCCGACAGATTCAACACGCTTGGGTTACCCAACATAAACCTCTTCCAGAGCCTTTGGTGTAACCTAACCGAGCGAGCCGCAAATCAAAAACCGACCCCGACGGACCTGAAAACCACGAGTTCGGAGTTGAGTACGCTAGTTTCTCTATACAACAACTATTGCATGAACCAAGTGTTCGAGCAGCTCCCACAGGAACTCCGGACCCAGCTCTCAGACAGGTCAAAAAGCAATCTAGAAGCTTGCCGGGAGCGCTTCGTAGCGTTCCTGAATGACTACAGCAAGTACCTCAAACACTTTGATGAGCCATTTGCGGCGCGCTACTTGCAGACCCGAGATTTTCCCAGGCCCAGGCCTCTCTGATATGCGGCTCCCACACGACATCGCCTCGACCGACGCCGAAAGGGTACAATCTCCGGCGCCATGAAAACCTATCGGATTGCGCTGGTTCCCGGCGACGGCATTGGGAAGGAAGTGGTGCCGGCGGGAGTGAAGGTGCTCGAAGCTGCGGCTCGCGCGAGCGGCGCGAATGCCGGGCTGAAGCCCGGCGCTACAGGGGACGCGGCGGGCGGGGGCGAGGCGTTCCAACTCAGCTTCCAGGCGTTCGACTGGGGCTGCGAGTATTACCTGCGCACCGGGCGGATGATGCCGGAAGACGGCTTGGAGCAACTGCGCCCGTTCGACGCCATCTATCTGGGCGCGATTGGACATCCCACGGTGCCCGACCACATTTCGCTGCGCGAACTGCTGCTCAAGATCCGCTTCGGGTTCGACCTCTACGTCAACCTGCGGCCGGTGGAGATTCTGCCCGGGCTGGAATCGCCGTTGCGCGGCAAGTCCGCGGCGGAGATCAACATGCTCTTCGTCCGCGAGAATACCGAGGGCGAATACTGCGGCCTGGGTGGGCGGTTCAAGCGCGGCACGGCGGAGGAAGTGGCCATCCAGCAGGTGATCTTCACACGGCGCGGGACGAAGCGCGTGATGCGCTACGCCTTCGAGCAGGCCCGCCGCCGCCCGCGCCGGCGCCTGGCGAGCGCGACGAAATCCAATGCCATGCAATACACTATGGTGCTCTGGGACGAGGTCCTGCGCGAGGTGGCGCGCGATTATCCCGACGTCACGGTCGCTAACTACCACGTGGACGCGCTTGCGGCGCGCATGATCACGCATCCCGAGACGCTCGACGTGGTCGTGGGCTCGAACCTCTTCGCCGATGTCCTCACCGACTTGGGCGGCGCGCTGCAGGGCAGCCTGGGACTCGCCGCGAGCGCCAACATCAATCCCACCGCGCGGCTCGGGCCGCCCATGTTCGAGCCCGTGCACGGCAGCGCCCCCGACATCGAAGGCCGCGGCGTCGCCAATCCCATCGCCGCCATCTGGGCCGCGTCGCTGATGATGGAACATCTCGGCGAACCCGCTGCCGCCACGCGCATCATGGCCGCGCTTCGCGCCGTCACCGGCGAAGGCCGCGTGCGCACGCCCGACCTGGGGGGAAAGAACACCACGGCGGAATTCACCGCCGCCGTGATTGCACGGTTGACTGCCTGAGATGCCAAGGCGCCGGTGATGGACAAAATGTCCGACTCGGCGCGCGACCCTTCGGCCCTCGGTCCCCTTCGGCTGGAACGACCTGTCACGGAAATCAGTTCAACGTTAGAAACGTCACGCCATAACCCGGCAGGGTGATCTCCATCTGCGGCGTTGAAGTGATAGCCTGTGGCGTCGGCCCCGTTGCCGCGTTGGTGCTGGCATCGATGGCAAGTTGGGTTGCGGAGGTGAACGTCCCGAGCGCGGAAACGTCCAGCAGCACGGTGCGCGGCGCGCCGGTCCCGTTGTTGTCGCTCGCGGAGCGCACGGCGTGGTTGGCGATCATGATGACAACGGTGCCATCATCTTGGAGCGTGGGTAGAATCTCGACCGTAGCGGTGTCAGTGGCGTCGAGTGGCAGCAGATCCGAACCGGGCGGCGAAGCAAAGTAGCGCGCCAGCCAGTAGTCCACCCAATAGCTGAGGTAGCGCTGTGCGGTTCCGCCGTCCACTTCGCCGTACTGCGGGTCGGCGTTGAACCCCCAGTGGTGCAACGCTCGCGCGCCCGCCTGCGTGAGCCGCGAGAAGACGTAGGGCCGCCAAGCCGCGAAGAAAGCGCTCGAGCCGCGCAGATCGGTGACGAACGGCTGCCCGGGATTACAATTGCTCATCCCGTTGCCCGCACTATAGTCGGCGTTGACGTTATTCTCCGTCACCCACACGGGGACATTCGCCAGCGCCGGCTTCGATTGGAGCTGCGAGTAAATGTAGTTGACATGATCCACAAAAGACGGAACGGTATCGAGCAATTGCTGATCCGTGTCCCGCTGATTGCAGGACGAATAATAATGCGTGGCGACGACGTCCACCGGCGCCGTGACGTTGGCCACGAAGGTCGGCAGGTATCGTTGCGGCTCGTCGCTGAAGTCCGCCAGCTCGACGGCCACGAACTTGAGATTCGGATCCGCGGCGAGCATCCGCGGCACAACGACGTTATACATATTCACATACTGGCTGGCCGTGAACCCGTTGATGTTCGGCTCGTTGTAGATGCCCCAATAGGTGATGGGCCAGGCGCTCGCCGAAACGTGCTCGACCCCGCCGCCGTCCGTGAAACCCCCGGTGTTGTAATACTTGACGAGCGTTGCGCAGTAATCGGCGAATTCCTGATAGGTCGTGTCGCGCAGATGCCCCGGCGCGTCGTACATGAACAGAGCCGCCATGGCGATCTGATAGAGCGGGCTGTGGTCGCCGGCGGTGAAAATGGGATTGAGGATGCGGTCGATGTAGTGGAAATCCCAGGTGTCGGGCGCCGAAGGTGTCCACGCCGTGAGCTGCGGGATGTCGCGCTCCAGGACCTGGACATTGATGTGCTGCGGATGCAGGTTATCGAGCGGCTGGGTGGCCTCGGGATGCCGGACGAAGAAGTCGTCGGTCCACGACGCGGGCTGGAATGACGTGGACATGAAAGCGTCGATGCGGGCTCCGACCGGCGTGCCCACGCGCGCGACGATGACGACGGTCAGAGTAAGGCTCGCCATGCCCGTGGAGACGCCGTCGCTCGCCCGCACGGAAACCTGAAATGTCCCCGCGGTGTTACTCTGTGCCGCAGCGGTGAAGGTAATCCTCCCGTTGTCCCCGACCCCCGGAGAATCGATCTGCGCCGTGACGCCGGCGGGGAGCAGAGGCGTGCTCAAGGCGACGGAGCGGTTGGTCCCGGTCGGCCGCGTCACCGTGACGTCCACCGAAGCGGGCGCGCCGCCCTGATTGACCTCGAGCGTGGCCGAAGAGAGCGCCACACCGATGGGCGGAGGAGGGGATGGCGGTGGCGGCGCAGTTCCCCCGCCGCCACACGCAACACTGAAAAGTCCAAGAGTCACGCCGAGGATGAAAGTCAGCAAGGTTCTGATTCCCACACGCACCTCTCGCCGCAAAAACGAAAACATCATCGGCAGCCTATGCCTGGTCGGCACCCAGATGCAAGAGACAGAAGGTCCAGGAGCGAAACCCATTGTCGTCGAAGGTGTGACCCGGGTCTTTCAGCGCAGGGTTGAGTCACCGGGATTGTGGCCGCTGACGTTACGGAGTTCCTTGTGCTCGAGGCGATTCATCTTCCAAAGATAGTAAACCACCACAATCGCCGTGCCGGCGAGGAACACCTTCAAGGCCCAATTCCCGACGGGAGCGCCCGGCTCGAGCGCCGAGCAAATCATCCCGCGAATGATGACCGTGAGCAGAAAGGAGAAAAGGACGGCCATCCAGCCGCACATGTCTTCAAGCAGCGGCATGACACGCTGGCGGGCCTCCGGCGGGAAATCGCTCAGCTTGCGCAAGCCGAGGTTGATGAGTTGCGGCGCACGGCGACCAATCGCGGGGACGGCCAGAATTAGCGCGCTGACGAGTGCCTGGACCAGAAGCATGAACCACAGCGTCTCAGGGCTGCCCCACCCGACCGGCTGGCCCGAGGAGTTGAATTTCGTGGGGATGCGCGCCGGCAATTCTGGAATGGCGCGCACGATCGAAACTCCGCTGTACACCACCAGCGCAAGGACCACCCAAGCCATCTTCATGGCTGACTCCGGCCGCGAAGCGTTTGCTCAAGCATACTCCCGACCGCCATTCGTGAGTAGAATAGGGGACGATGCCAGACAGCAAAGTAAGGCAAGCCGGCGCGCTCAAGAAGGTTCCCATCTTCGCGGATCTTTCGGAGAAGGAACTGAGCTTTCTCGCCGAGCGTGCCGTTCCGCACCGCTCGGAACCAGGCCAGATCATCTTTTCCGAAGGCGAGCCGTGCGAGGGCCTGTACGTCGTCGAGTCGGGCGCCGTCAAAGTCTTCAAGACTTCGGCCGGCGGACGCGAGCAAGTCCTGACCATCGAGGGCGCGGGCGGCTCGATCGCCGAACTCCCGGTGTTTGATGGCGGTGACTACCCCGCTTCGGCGTCGGCGCTGAGCGAGTCTTCGCTGTTATTCGTCAGCAAGCGCGATTTCCAGGCACTCTGCCTGGAACATCCGGAAGTGGCACTCAAAGTCCTGAAGGTGGTCGGTTCGCGGCTGCGGCGGCTGGTGGGGATCATTGAGGAACTCTCCTTCACCACGGTGCGCCACCGGCTGGCGGCGTTGCTGCTGCGCCTAGCGAAGCTCCGGGGCAAGCGCACCGCGCGCGGGGTGGAATTCACGCTGAGAGGCAGTAATCAGGAGCTGGCCGCGCACATCGGGACCGTGCGCGAACTGGTCTCGCGAAACCTCAGCAGGTTTCAGGCCGAGGGGCTGCTCAAGCTCGACGGCAAGACCGTCATCATCCCCAACCTCGACGCGCTGCGCGCCGAAGTCGCAGCAACGAAATAGCGCGTCTCACCCGTCGCCAACCACCCGCCGCTCGGGATTTCCGCTTCGGCACGTCTACAACTTTCATCTGATATCGAATATCATCTGCATCGCAGAGGAGCGGGTCAACGGCACTCCTTTGGCTAGTCTCGCCTAACGGAAATTAGTGACACATGCCAGGGCCACGCTGTCATGCTGAGCGAAGCGAAGCATCCCCGCATTTGGTCAAAGAAAAGAAATGCAGAGACCCTTCGCTGCGCTCAGGGTGACAGGCCATCGAGTGTGTCACTATCTTCGGTTACGCGACACAAGTTCTCCGCGTGGGAACCTGGATGATGGAAACGGCTGGCTCTCCACCTGACACCAAACCGTCCCGCGACCGCTGGCTCTACTTGATCCTGCTGCTGGCCCTCGCTTTGCGCACTTACCATCTGGCCTACCCCTTCTGGGACTACTTTGCCTCCCGCCAAACCTTCAATCTGATGGTGGTGCGGGAGTTCACGCGCGGGAATTTCGATTTAACCAGGCCCCAAGTCGCCTGGCTGGTGGCGGACCAACCTGACCGCCCGAGTTACTTCCTGGGCGAATTCCCGCTCATCCATGCTCTGGCGGCGGGGATTTGGCGAGTACTCCCTCTGGGGGACTGGTGCGCCCGGTTGGTGGTTCTGGCCTTCTCTCTTGCCGGATTGTTCTGGCTCTACAGGCTCACCGACCGTTTGCTCGGCCGGGCTGCGGCGCGTTTCGCGGCCTTAGCCTGGGCAGTGCTACCCTTCAGCATTTTCTTTGGCCGCGCTTTCATGTCGGATCTTCCCGCCCTAAGCCTTTCGCTCGGGGCGGTTGACGCCTTTCACCGGTGGCTCGAGACGCGACGCAGGTGGGGGCTCTACCTGTCGGGCCTGCTCGGCGCGTTGGCGTTGCTGGCAAAGCCCACCGTCATCGGCTTCGGGGCCGCAATCGGCTTCCTGGCTTTCCGGCAGTTCCGTTGGCGGGCCCTGAAGGACGTAAGACTCTACCTCCTGGCGGGTGGGATGGTTCTGCCCACCGTGCTTTGGCTGCGTCATGTCCGCGATCTGGCACAAACAGGAGGCCCCGAGGTTATCGTCACGGGGATAGTCGGGCATTCGCTGACGCTCTGGTTGCATGCCTCCCCGTGGCAAGAACAGTTCCTCCGCTTATGGCGCGATGCCCTGGGTCCGGCAGGTCTCGTTCTGATGGTGCTCGGCCTGCTTTGGCCGCGAGCGAAGAGGCAGGAGTGGATCTTTCATATCTGGTTCCTGGGCAGCGCAACCGTTCTCCTCCTGATTCCCGAGGCTTTTATCGGGTGGAATGATTACTACCTCCTGCTCCTGCTGCCGCCAGCGGCTGGATTGGTGGGGCGAGCGCTGGGCGCGTGTTACGCTTTCGGCGGCGCCCGAAAGCTGACGATTGGGCTGGCGGGCCTGCTCATCGTTTCTTCCTCCTATGCTGCCCATCACCTGTACCAGTCTGATGGCTTGCATTACCGCCTGGGCACTCTGCTCAACCGGCTCACCCGTCAGCGGGATTTAATCGCCACCGCCAGTGGGAATGCCGCGGACCTGCTTTACTTCAGCGGCCGGCGGGGATGGGAGGCTGGCGCTTTCGATAGGAGACGAATCGAGTCGCTGGCGGCTTCCGGCGCGCGCCTCTTTGCCAGGGGCGACGAAGCGGCGACGATGACCAACCTTGACTTGAAGGAATCCCTGGATCAACGATTTCTTCGGCTCACCCGGGACGATAGGGCCGGCGGATCGAGAGACTGGATGATCTGGTCCCTGAAGCCTCCTCCTCAACCGCTCCATGAAATTCCCCCGGGTGAAATCGCGAATCCCATCCCCGCAAACTTCAGCCGAGAGATCCAATTGCTGGGCGTTTCTTCCCGGCAGCTACTCACCTGGCCCGCGTCTTTCGAGGTCACTTACTATTGGCAATGCTTGAAGAGGATTGAAACCCGATTGCGCGTGTTTGCGCACGTCACGAACTCCGAGGGGCAGACGGTCTATCAGCAGGACCACTGGCCCGTCTCAGGGCACTTCCAGACGACACAGTGGAGCGTGGGCGATGTCGTCCGCGAACGTTATGTGGTGATCCTGCCGGAGAATCTTCCGGCGGGCCGCTATCAGCTTCGCGTCGGCTGGTTCGATCCTGAAAAGGGCGCCCGCTTGCCGATTGTCTCTCCAGGAATCTCCGATGGCGAAGATCGCGCGCGTGTGGCGGAAATTGAAGTCCCTGGCACGCCGCGCTACGGATGGTTCACTGTCGAGTATTAGCTCTTCGGGGGTGCTCCGCCCTCTTCCCGCCCGCCGAGGTTCAGATCGCCAGCGCCTGGTCGAGGTCGGCAATCAAATCTTCCACGGCTTCGACGCCGACGGACAGCCGCACCAAGCCGTCCGTAATGCCAATCGCCAGGCGCTGGTCGCGCGGCACGGCGCGATGGCTCGTCGAGGCTGAGTGGACGATCAGCGAGCGCGTGTCGCCCAGGCTCGCGGCGCGGGCGAAAATCTTCACGCGGTCCATCACCTTCTTGCCACTCTCGTATCCTCCCTTCACTTCGAAGCTGATCATGGCGCCGAAGGCGCTCATTTGCTTCCGGGCGATCTCGTGGCCGGGATGGTTCGGCAGGCCGGGATAATTGACGCGCTCCACTTTGGGATGCCGGGCGAGAAACTCGGCGACCTTCTGGGCGTTCGAGCAGTGTGCGGGCATGCGCAGGTGCAGCGTGCGGATGCCGCGCAGGATCAGCCAAGCATTGAAAGGGCTGATGACGCCCCCGAAATCGCGGATCACTTCGTGGATCAGCTCGGAAATGTAATCCTTCGGCCCAATCACCATGCCGCCCATGGCGTCACCGTGCCCGCAAAGGTATTTGGTAGCGGAATGGACGGAAACCGTGACTCCGAGCGGAATCGGCCGCTGCAGCGCCGGCGAAGCAAAAGTGTTGTCAATAATAGTGGGAATACCACGCTTATTCGCCATCTGCGCGAGCGCCGCGATATCCACAATCGCCAGAATCGGATTACTGGGTGTTTCGAAATAGACCAGGCGGGTGTTGGGCTGGATGGCCTTCTCGAAATCCTCGACGCGGGACGAGGGCACGAAGGTGGTCGAGGCTCCCAGGCGCGGGAGCTTGGTGTTCAGGAAGTTGTACGCCGCGCCATAAAGCGAACGCGCCGCCACGACGTGGTCGCCGGCCTTGACGTAACCGAGAATCGCCGAGGAGATGGCCGCCATGCCGGTCGCAAACGCCAGCGCCGCTTCGCCACCCTCGAGCGCCGCGACTTTCTCCTCGAGCGCGCGGATGGTGGGATTCCCGTACCGCGTGTACATGTAGCCGAACTTCTGCTCGCCGTAGACGGCGGCCATCTCGTCGGAATCCGCGGAGACGAAGGTCGTGGATTGGTAAATGGGCGTGTCGAGCGCGCCAGTCGCCGGGCAGGGTGATTCCCCGGCGTGGACGGCGAGGGTGGCGAAACGATGGGCTTCCTTCATGTGGCACCTCGAGGACAACATTCCCTTGAGCTCTGGTTCGAGACGATAGAGTATCCCGCCCGTGCCCCCGGGGAAAAGAGCCAGTTCCAATCC